>DASRXY010000106.1:0-1552 GCA_035654035.1 Sphingobium sp.
CAGTTCGCGGCCGTCTCGGTGCGCCTGGCCGATCTGCCCGGCGTGGCGCCTGCACAGGGCTTCTCCCGCTTCTACCCGGCCGGGCCCTCTGTGGGACATCTCATTGGCTATGTCGGCGCCGCCTCAGCGGAAGAGTATCAAAAGACGCGCGATCCGCTGCTGATTACACCGGGCTACAAGATCGGCAAGCAAGGCCTTGAAAAGTCTTTGAACACCTTGCTTACCGGTAAACCGGGCGCGCGCCGTGTGGAAGTGACGGCGCGCGGTCGCGTGGTGCGCGATCTCGCGACCCGTGCGGATATTCCCGGCCGCTCCGTGCGGCTCACCATCGATGCGGGCCTTCAGGAATATGCCGGGCGGCGCCTGGGCACGCAGAGCGGATCGGTGGTCGTGCTCGATTGCGCGACGGGCGACATTCTTGCCTCCGCGTCCATGCCCAGCTTCGATCCCAACAGCTTCTCGGACGGCATCTCGCACCTCGAATATGAGATGCTCTCCAGCGACGATCATGTGCCGCTGCGCAATAAGACCTTGCAGGGCCTCTATCCCCCCGGCTCCACCGTGAAGCCCATGGTGGGGCTGGCGCTGCTCAAGGCCGGCATCGATCCGCAAGCGACCGTCAATTGCGCAGGGGCGATGCGGCTGGGCAACGGGCTCTTCCACTGCCACAAGCGCGGCGGCCACGGCGCCATCAATCTGCACCGCGCCATCGAGCAGAGCTGCGACATTTATTTCTATCAGATGGCCCTGCGCGTGGGCATGGACGTGATCGCCGATATGGCCCGCAAGCTGGGCATGGGGCAGCGCTTCTCCCTGCCCTTCCCCAGTCAGAGCTACGGCACCGTGCCCGATCCGGCCTGGAAACAGAAAAAATATGGCGAGGCCTGGCAAGGCTACGACACCGTCAACGCCACCATCGGCCAGGGCTATATGCTGGTCAATCCGACCCAGCTCGCCGTGATGGCGGCGCGCATGGCCTCCGGGCGAAATCTCGTGCCGCATTATCTGGCGGGGCGCGGCCATGGCGGAGAGCCGCTCGACCTCCAGCAGGAGCATCTCGATCTCATCCACGCGGCGATGCGCGACGTCGTCAACGGCAACGGCACCGGCCGCGCTGCGCGAATGCTGGTGCCGGACGTCCTGGTCGCCGGCAAGACCGGCACTGCGCAGGTGCGCCGCATCACCATGGCCGAGCGCCGTGCCGGCGTGCGGCGGGACGCCTCTCTGCCGTTCAAGCTGCGCGACCATGCACTGTTTCTGGGCTATGTGCCTTTCGACAAGCCGCGCTATGCCATCGCCACCGTCATCGAGCATGGCGGCCATATCTCCCGCGTGCAGGATGCGCCGATGATCTCGGGCGATTGCCTTTCCTATCTCTACGATCCGGCCAAGGCGCTGGAAAAGCTCGATGGGCTGGAGAAGGAGTGGGGCGGGACGCCGCAGCAGCGACTGGAGCAGCAGCTCAACAGCTATCGCATCGCCAAGGGCCTCGCCGCCGCACCGGCACCGGAGGACAATGCCAGCAATGCCGCCAGCGGCACCGGCACTGCCG
>DASRXY010000107.1:0-5272 GCA_035654035.1 Sphingobium sp.
CGGATAGTGCGGCCGAGCCCAATGGCGCTCCGGCGGCAGAGGCGCGCCCGTCTGAGACCGAAGGCCTCTTGTGGGCCATCGGCGGGGGCGTTCTGCTGCTGGGCGCGGGGATCGGCACCTTTGTTGCCACGCGCCGCAGGGTATCTACGCGCCATGCCGCGCGTGACGCTATGCCCTCGGTGACACCAGTTGCTGAGCCGGTCACGCCAATTCCGGCTGCCACGCCGCTGGCTCAAACAGAGGCTTCGCCGCGCGCGGTCTTCGCACCGGCCGCCGCGCAAAGCAGCGTTATGCCGGGCGAAATGAGTGATCGGCGCCGGGTTCTGGAGGCGATGGTCGCCGCGCCCCCGACAACGGAAAATCCGTTCCTTACGCGCAAGGCCCGCCTGGCGCGGGCGAACTACATCCTCTCTCACGGCGTGCCCGAGCCGCTGCAGAGCGAAACGCCGGTTACACCGCAGCCCGCCGCTGCAATGCAGCCCCGACCCAGCAGCCAGCAGGTTCATGGCTTCGGCAAGGCGTGGACGCCCCAGCGCCGCGGCCTGACCCCCGCAGCATCCTGAGGAGTCAGGTACCGGTCGCTCCGTTCCTCTCCCACAAACGGGGCGGCCGGCATCTCACACAAAGCTGTAGGGATCCACATCCACGCTGACGCGGGTGCTCGCCTTCCAATCGATGGGGGCGAGCCAGTCGCGTATGATCGCCTGCAACTCCGCGCCGCGCCGGGCGTGGACGAGCAGGCGGTGCCGATGGCGGCCGCGCAGCACGGCGAGCGGCGCCGGGGCGGGGCCATAGATTTCCACGCCGTCGCGCCGGGGCGCGGAGAGGCCGATGCGTCGGGCCGTCTCCTGTGCCAGATGCGCATCCGTATCGCTCACGATGATCGCCGCGAATCGGCCAAAGGGCGGGGCATTGGCGGCGCGGCGGCTGGCTGTCTCCGCCGCGAAGAAGCCCTCGCCGTCGGCCGCCAGCAGGGCCTGAATGACGGGCGCCTGTGCCGCGCGGGTCTGGATGAAGACGCGCCCCGGCTTCTCGCCCCGTCCGGCGCGTCCGGAGACCTGGACGATCTGCTGATAGGTGCGCTCGGCCGCACGCAAGTCACCCCCGTCCAGCCCCAGGTCTGCATCGATCACACCCACGAGCGTCAGTTCCGGGAAGTGATAGCCCTTCGTGACGAGTTGGGTCCCCACGATGATGTCGATGGCGCCGCCTGCCATGTCGCGCACGAAGGCGGCCGCGCGCGCGGGCGACCAGAGCGTGTCGGAGGTGACGATGGCGACACGCGCCTGTGGGAAGAGCGCCTTTACCTCGTCCGCGATCCGCTCGACGCCGGGGCCGCAGGCGACCAGCGCGTCAGGCTGCTGGCACTCCGGGCAGACGTCCGGCGTCGCGATCTCGTGGCCGCAATGATGGCAGGCGAGGCGGCGCGTCAAACGGTGCTCCACCATCCAGGCCGTGCAATTGGGGCATTGGAAGCGGTGCCCGCAATGGCGGCAGAGCGTGAGCGGCGCATAGCCGCGCCGGTTGAGGAACAGCAGCGATTGCTCGCCCTTCTTCAGCGTCTCGCCCAGCGCCTTGACCAGCATCGGCGCGATCCAGCGGCCCCGGTCCGGCGGATCCTGCGTCAGGTCGATCCCGATAATCTCGGGCAGTTCTGCTCCGCCATAGCGGCCGGGCAGCTTGATCTCCTCATAGCGACCCAGCTCCACCTGATGGCGCGTCTCAATGGCTGGCGTGGCGGAGGCGAGAATGACCGGGCATTTCTCGAAGAGGCCGCGCATCACCGCTACGTCGCGGGCATGGTAGCGTACGCCCTCCTCTTGCTTGAAGCTGGTCTCATGCGCCTCGTCGACGATGATGAGGCCGAGATTGGGGAAGGGCATGAACAGCGCCGAGCGCGCACCGACGACAACTTGCGCCTGCCCGCGTGCGATGGCTCGCCAGGCGCGCCGCCGCTCGGACTGGCGCAGGCCCGAGTGCCAGGCGACCGGCGCGCAGCCGAAGCGAGCCTCGAAGCGGGCAAGAAAGGCTTCGGTAAGCGCGATCTCGGGCAGCAGCACGAGCACTTGCCGCCCCTGCTCAAGCGCGGTCGCCAGGGCCTCGAAATAGACCTCGGTCTTGCCCGATCCGGTGACACCGTCGAGTAGCACCGGCGCGAAGTCCCGCGCGATGACGAGCGCACTGAGACGCTGGGCGGCAGCGGACTGCTCGGCGGTGAGGGCGACGTGGGCATGCGCTGGATCGGGCTCGGGAAAGCCGCCATCGGTGGAGACTTCCACGGGCTCGAAAACGCCCTGTTTGATGAGCCCGCGAATCACCGCGTCCGAGACTCCGCCGAGCGCAGCCAGCTCGCGCACCAGCCCTTGCCGGTCGCCGATCTTCTCGATGGCGGTGGCGCGCTGTTCGGTCATGCGTGTCGGGAGAGTGCCCGTGGGGCGATATTCCACAACCGTCTTCTCGCCCTCCAGTGCCGCCATCGAGGCCAGCGCCATGCGCAGCACGGCGGCGGGGGGCGCCATGTAGTAATCCGCCGTCCACTCGATCAGGCGGCGCAGGGGGGCGGGCAGAGGCGGCGCGTCGACAAGGCCGAGCAGCGGGCGCAGGCGATTGTCGCCCACCGGCTCGGATTCGGGGAAGCGCTCCGGCTCCCACGCCACGCCGAGAATGGGACGCGGCCCCAGCGGCGCCACGACGATCTGCCCCGGCTCGAGCGCCATGCCGTGCGGCACGCGATAATCGAGAGGCCGAAGCGCCGTGTTGAGCAGGAGGACGCGCGCGCGAGACATGGATGTGCCTTAGCGAGGCGCGCGGCAGGACGGAACCGTTGTAGGTGGTGATTTGCGGATTGGCGCGAAGGGGGGATAGAGAGCAGAAAGCGCGGGTGGAGTGCAGAGACGTCGAGATCGTGATCGGTGGTCTTCTCAAAAGATCGCCGCCGTCGACAGGCTCAAGGCGAAGGCGATCGGGAGGGGAGAGCCCCCACGCGAAGAGCGAAGGGCGCGCTGCCTGCTATCCCAGCCGCCGCAGATGGCTCGCGAAGGGATGGTCGATCCGCTCGAATCCCTGTGCCTCATAGAGTCGCGCGGCTGCCGTATTTGCCGTGCGCAGACGCAGGGCTGGGAACGCAGGATAGGCAAGGCCGACCAGATATGCGAGCAGTGCGGCGCCATGGCCCCTGCGGCGCTGGTTCGGCGGCACATAGAGATGACGGAGGCGGCCCATCCCCTCGCCGCCGGGATAGGTATCCCGGTTGAGCCCGCCAATGGCGCACAGCCGGTTGCCAACGAACAGGCCCAGATAGCACTCGCCGGGCGCGCTGAAGCGATTGGCGCCGCTGGTCCACTCTACAGCCAACCGCTCCAGAAAGGCATGACCTTCCGCCCGCGCCAGTTGGCGCAACGCGGTAACGCCCGGCGTCTCGGGCGTAACGGCGTGGATGCGCGGGGTGCCGGCGCCGGTCCCTATTTGTCGAAGCCGCGCGGCGCGGCGTCGATCACGTTCACGGCCTCCGCCGCCACTTCCTGCACTTCGAGTGCGCGCTGGGCGATGCCGTCGCGGCCGAAGCGGAAGGCGCCGTCGATGCCGGAGAAGCCGCCGGCATCGACGAGTCGTGCCACCGGGAAATCGCTGCCCGGCTGCCAATCCTGGGCGATGCGGACCGCAAGCAGCACCGAATCATAACCGAGCGAGGCGAGGCGATAGGGCGTGGCGTTGTAGCTGGCGCGATATTTGCTCGCGAGCGTGCGGTAGAGCCCGTCCGAAACGCTGGCGAACCAGGCGCCGCGCAAGGCCGAGTTGGTGTTGAGACCGCTCTCGGTATTCCACAGCTCCGTGCCCAGTAGCCGTGCATTAGCGCCGCTCTCGCTACCGCGCACCTGCGGCGCGATTTGCAGGGCGACGCGCGCCACATCGGCGATGAGCAGCGCGTCATAGCTGGAGCGCGCGGCAAGGCGCTTCACCGCTGCATTCACCGATTCGGTGGAGCGATCGAACGTCTCCATGCCCACGGCCGTGCCGCCGGCGGCCTTGACTGCGCTCAGGAACGCGCTGCCGGCCCGCTCGCCATAGAGGCCCTTGGGCACCAGCGCGGCGAAATTCTTGGCGCCCTTGCCCCGCGCGAAGGTGACGACGCGCGTGATCGACTGGGCCGGCGAATAGCCCAGCAGATAGACGCCGTTGCCGGCCACACTGGCATCGTTGGAATAGCCGATAACCGGGATTTTCGCGGCGCGGGCAATGGGCGCCACGTCGCGCACTTCTTCGGCGGTGAGCGGACCCAGGATCAGCTTGTTGCCATCCGCCACGGCGCGACGGGCCGCTCCGGCGGCGTCTGCGCCAGTATCGTAGGTGGTAACGCGCAGCCGCTCGGTCTTGGTGTCGAGCAGCGCCATGGTGGTGGCGTTGGCAAGCGACTGGCCGACCTGCGCATTGGGCCCGGTGAGCGGGACGAGCAGCGCCACGCGGTGCCGGGCGGTGTCGGTAGGCAGGCCGCGATCCGGCGTCACTTCCGCCGTGGGTGGCGGCGGGGCAGGCGGCGGCGCGGTCTTGGGAACCATGGTCTGGCAGGCTGCGAGCAGCAGCGCACCCATCAGGACGACGAGCTGGCGCAGCCGGCGTACCGGCCCACGCGCTCCGTCCGGGCCGGCTGGGCATGCCGAAGACGTGAACCTCACTTGCCCCGCAAGGCTCAACTCTGCCATGGCACACCTCATGTCCGCTTCACTCGCGCCAGGCCTTTATATCGTCGCCGGCCCGATCGGCAACTTGTCCGATCTCTCGCCACGCGCCGCGCTGGTGCTGCGCGAGGCAGACGTAGTGGCTGTGGAGGACACGCGAGTCAGCGCCAAATTGCTGCGCCATGCGGGGTCTGAGCGGCCGATGCTGCCCTATCACGACCATAGCGACGAGCGCGTGCGGGCGCGGCTGGTCGAGCGAATGGCAAGCCAAGCCGTTGCGCTGCTGAGCGATGCAGGCACGCCGCTGGTCTCCGATCCGGGGTATAAGTTGGTGCGCGATGCGCGGGCGGCGGGCTGTATGGTGACGACGGTCCCGGGCCCCTGCGCAGCAATTGCCGCCATCACGCTCTCGGGCCTGCCGAGCGATCGTTTCCTGTTCATGGGCTTCCTGCCCGCCAAGGCCAAGGCGCGGGGCGATGCACTGGCCGAAGTGGCGACACTGCGCGCGACGTTGATCTTCTACGAGAGCGGTCCGCGCTGCGCCGATGCCCTTGAGGCCATGGCGCAGGGGCTGGGCAATCGGCCCGCCGCGCTCT
>DASRXY010000108.1:0-11746 GCA_035654035.1 Sphingobium sp.
GGAGCGGCGCACCGCCATCATGTGCGCGGAGGCCGTGCCGTGGCGCTGCCATCGCTCACTGGTTGCCGATGCGCTGGAGGTGCGCGGGGTTGCGGCCATCGAGATCCTGTCCGAAACCAGCTATCGCCCCCACAAGCTCACGCCCTTCGCCCATGTCGAGGGCACTGCGATCACTTATCCGCCCGATCAGGCGGACTTGCTTTAACCGCGCGACAGGCCCACGTCGCTCGCCATGCAGGACTCGCTGGCGCAATTGCTGGACCAAATTCGCGCGTGCCAGACGTGTGCAATCCATCTGCCCGCCGGCCCTCGCCCGGTCGTCCAGGCGGGCCGCACCGCGCGGCTGCGCATCGTGGGGCAGGCGCCGGGGCGCAAGGTGCACGAGACCGGCATTCCCTGGAACGATGCATCGGGCGACCGGCTGCGCGGCTGGATCGGCCTCATGCGCACGCAATTCCACGATCCGGGCAAGGTGGCGATCATGCCCATCGCCTTCTGCTATCCGGGCAAGGCGCTCTCCGGCGACAATCCGCCACGCCGGGAATGCGCGCCGCTCTGGCATGACCGGCTGAACGCCCACTTGCCCGAGATCGGCCTGACTCTGCTCATCGGCCAATGGGCACAGGCGCGTTATCTGGGCGCGCGCCGCAAGGCGACACTGACCGACACCGTGCGGGCGTGGCGGGACTATCTGCCGCTCGGCCTCATCCCGCTGCCGCACCCTTCACCGCGCAATCAGCCCTGGCTCGTGAAGCACCCATGGTTCGAGGCGGAGCTGGTGCCGGCCATCCGCGAGATCGTGCGCGGGCTGGATTTATAGATAGTTGGATCATGCGAAGCGCGGCCCCGGTAAGCGCAGGCGAAGGCCTGTAAACGCTTTGGGCCTGCGCCGTCTCAACTGGGTCCGGGCGACTGGAAGAATGGGGTACGTGAGGAGCCTGTCAGGGCCGGGCCGTAATCTGTCCGTGCGTCCGGCAATCAGCGAATAGGTGCATCCCGTCTTCTAGTTCGTCCGCATCATATGCGCGTGTGGCGCCTCTGCGCACGGTCCTTCACCGGATGCACGCATCCAGCCCCTGCGCGCGGACGATGGCGGCATTGCGGGCAATGGCATTGCCGTGGCGGCGGGTGAAGCCGGTGGGAGACACAGCCTCGCGTTTCTTGGGCAGCGGCAGCACGGCGGCGATGCGGGCAGCCTCGGTAGGGCTGAGCCTGTCCGCGCCATGGCGGAAATAGCGTTGTGCACCGGCCTCCACGCCATAGGTGCCGATACCGGTCTCGGCGACATTGAGATAGACTTCCATGATCCGGCGCTTGCCCCAGATCGTCTCGATCAGCACCGTGTACCAGGCCTCCAGCCCCTTGCGGAGATAGCCGCCGCCCTGCCAGAGAAAGACATTCTTGGCGGTCTGCTGGCTGATCGTGGACCCGCCGCGGATGCGCCTGCCCCTGGCGTTATGGGCCAGCGCCTTCTCGATCGCCTCACGGTCAAAGCCGCGATGGGTGCAGAACTTGGCGTCCTCCCCGGCAATGGCGGCGCGCGGCATATCCGCATCGATGCGCGAAAGCGGAGTCCAGTCTTTGGTGAAGCCGTGCGGGTCCATGAGCATGGTGAGCGTGACCGGCACCGGCACGAAGCGATAGACGCACACTTGCAGCAACGTGATGCCGATGAAGAGCAGCACGCCCTTGACCAGCCAGCCGAGCGCACGCGGCAGCGGGCCCTTGCGGCCTTTGCCGCGCGGGCGTCTGGAACGGGTGGAAGCGGTGGACGGCGTCGCGGACCGGGCCATCTCTGTCCTCAGTGACCGGGGAACTGCGTGGATTCGAAGCGGATCGGCTCGCCCACCGCCTGCGCGGCCAGCGCGCCCTCCCACATCACGCGATGGCCGCGCACGATGGTGCCGACCGGACGACCGGTGACAGTCATGCCTTCGAAGGGCGACCAGCCGCAGCGGGACGCGAGCCAGTCGGCATCCATGGTCCAGCGCGCTTTCAGGTCCACAACCGTGAAGTCGCCGTCATAGCCGGTCGCGATGCGCCCCTTGCCGACAAGGCCGAAGATGCGCTGCGGGCCGGCGCTGGTGAGATCGATGAAGCGCTGGAGCGTCAGGCGGCCATTGGCGACATGGTCGAGCAGCAGCGGAACGAGCGTCTGCACGCCCGGCATGCCGCTGGGCGAGGCGGGATAGGGCTTCGCCTTCTCCTCCAGCGTGTGCGGCGCATGATCCGAGCCCAGCACGTCCGGCACATTCTGGTTGACCCAGTGCCACAGCCCCTCGCGATGCGCGGCGGAGCGGATCGGCGGATTCATCTGCGCATAGGTGCCCAGGCGCGGATAGGCCTCCTCGGCGGCCAGCGTCAGATGCTGCGGCGTCACTTCGCAGGTGGCGATATCCTTGTTCTGCGAGAGGAACTCCAGCTCGGCGGGCGTGGTGACGTGCAACACATGGATGCGCCGCCCTGCGGCGCGCGCCAGCTTGACGATGCGCCGGGTCGCCATCATCGCGCTTTCGTCGTCGCGCCAGACGGGATGGCTGGCAGGATCGCCCTCGACGCGGAAGTCCTTGCGCGCGTTCATCCGCGCCTCGTCCTCGGCGTGAATGGCCACGCGCCGGCGGCCATGGGCGAGCACGCGGGCCAGCGCCTCATCTTCAGCGACCAGCAGGCTTCCTGTGGAGGCGCCCATGAAGATTTTGACGCCCGCCGTGCCGGGCATCATTTCCAGCTCGCTGAGCTGCTCGGCATTGTCGCCGGTGGCACCGACATAGAAGGCATGATCGCACCACATGCGATGCCGGGCGCGCTTGAGCTTGTCCTCCACCCGCGCGGCGGTGTCGGTATTGGGATTGGTGTTGGGCATCTCGAACACCGCCGTCACGCCACCCAGCACGGCGGAGCGGCTGCCCGACTCGAGGTCTTCCTTATGCTCCAGCCCCGGCTCGCGGAAATGCACCTGGCTATCAATGACGCCGGGCAGGATATCGAGCCCCGTGCAGTCCAGCCGCTCGCCCGCATCGCCCAGCCCCGTGCCAATGGCAGCAATGCGCCCGCCCGTGACGCCCACATCCACGCGGGCGGGGCCGCCGGGCAGGTGCACGGTGCCGTTGGCGAGGAGCAGGTCGAAGGTCTGGGGCATGGCAGGTTTCCATTTCTCGCATCGGCGAATGGCTTGGCTGATCGATGAAGCTGTCCTACCTAAGTCGCATGCATCCCACCACCCTCTGCAATCGCGCCGTGATCCGTGTCGGCGGCAAAGAGGCCCGCGCCTTTCTTCAGGGCCTGCTGACCCAGGACGTCTTGAGCCTGACGGACGGCGCGCCGCGCTGGGCCGGCCTGCTGACGCCGCAGGGCAAGGCGCTGTTCGACATGATCCTCTGGGCGGCGCCCGATGGAAGCGCAGACGTGCTGATCGACTGCGAGGCCGAGCGGGCCGAGGCGTTGATGCGGCGGCTAGCGCTCTACCGCCTGCGCCGCCCCGTCACCATCGCGCGCGAGGAAGGCGTTGCGGTCCACTGGTCCGCACAGGCCGATGCGCCCGGCACGGCCGATCCGCGCCTCCCCGCGCTGGGCAATCGCTGCCTCGCGCCGGCGGGCGAGGGCGATGCAACGGAGGCATTCCGCCGCCATCGGCTGGCGTTGGGCGTGGCCGAAGGCACCGCCGAGCTGGGCGAGGACAAAACGCTCTGGCTGGAATGCAACGCGCAGGAACTGAACGGCGTCGACTATGGCAAGGGCTGCTATGTCGGACAGGAGAACACCGCGCGCATGCACTATCGCGGCAAGGTGAACCGGCGCCTGGTGGTACTGCCGCTCGACCGATCCGACCCGGCGCGCCAACGCCGCGCCTGGCCTGAGCTGGGTCTGGCGCTCGATCACCGGCCGGTCGAGTCGCTCGCTGGCTTACCCCTCCCCCCCTGGCTAGCCACCGCGCTGGCCCCGACAGCGCCCGCACCATGATCGCACGCCTGCTGCTTGTGCTGGCGCTGGTCCTGCTGGGCAGCGCACCCGCTCGCGCCGAGATCGAATGGGAGATCGTGCGCACCCTGCCACACGACACAAGCGCCTTCACCCAAGGGCTCTTCGTGGCGGACGGGCTGCTCTATGAGACCACAGGCCTGACTGGCCGCTCGGAACTGCGCGCGCTCAGCCTCACGGATGGAAAAGTGCTGCGCCGCAAGGCGCTAGACCGGCGCTATTTCGGTGAAGGCAGCACGGCTTGGGGCGACAAGATGTTGAGCCTCACGTGGCAGCATGGCCTCGGCTTCATCTGGGATCGGCGCACGTTTCGCCAGATCGGCAGCTTCCGCTATGCCGGCGAGGGCTGGGGCCTCACCGCCGACAGCAAGCGCCTGATCCTGAGCGACGGCAGCGCGAAACTGCGCTTCCTCGATCCTGACACGCAGAAGCAGACCGGTACGCTCACCGTCACCTGGCAGGGCCAGCCGGTGCGCAATCTCAATGAGCTGGAATGGGCGGACGGCGCCCTCTACGCCAATGTCTGGTATTCGCCCTTGATCGCGCGGATCGACCTGCGCAGCGGCGCGGTGACCGACTGGATCAACCTCACCCCGCTGGTGGCACGCAACAATCTCGATTCCGAGTCGGTGCTGAATGGCATCGCCTGGGATACAAAAACGCGCCTCCTCTATGTCACCGGCAAGAACTGGCCGCACATCTACGCCTTGCGCCTGCGAAATTAATCGCGCGCGCCATTCGTTTGACTTCGATCAAGGCGCGCTGCCACCGCGCCGCCTAGTCTTGCTGGAAAGCTGGACGGGAGGCTGGAGGCATGACGGCCAATATCGGAACGATCGACCGGATACTGAGGATCGCCGTCGGTCTCATTCTCATCGCACTGGTGTTCGTCGGCCCCCGCACGCCCTGGGGCTGGATCGGCATCGTGCCGCTGGCGACCGGCTTCATTCGTTTCTGCCCGCTCTACCGGCTGATCGGGCTCGACACGCGCCGCTGAGGGCGCGCGACGGTAAACTTTGCGCGGTTCCTTGACCCACCGTCCGGGTTACCAATGCGCCGCGCAAAGGGAGGCTCCCTCTTGGCAGCAGAGGGAGCCTCCACCTTTTTGGGCATCCTCGGCTCGCCGGCGGCTATCGGGCAGCCCCTCACGCCTGATCCCGCGCTCGCTGCCCTCCCCTTTTCTTTCAGCGTGGAGAGAAAAAGAAGGCACCCGCCGCGCGCTTTCGGCTCGGCGTGCTCATGGCGAACGGCAAATTGGAACTGACGTGGGGAATGGGTGAGCGGCGAGGAGAAACGGCCTCTCCGTCGCCCATCTGTACCTTCCCGCTCAGCCGGGCCGGCGCGCTTCCTCGATGGCGGCCTTGAGCGTGTCATAGCCCACCGCGCCGTAGAAGATGCGGTCGCCCACCACGAGCAGCGGCGTGCCTTCGGCCTCCAGGGCCTGGGCCAGCCGAACGCTCTGCGAGATGGTGGCGTTGCGGTCGGCATTGTCCAGCTCGGCCTTCACCTTGGCGGTATCGAGCCCGGCGGTCTTGGCGGCCGCGACGATGGCGTCGCGCTCCACGCTGTTCGCGGCGTACATGGCCTGATGGAACGCGGAGAAGCGCCCTTGCTCGGCCGCGTAGAGGCTCACGCGCGCGGCGGGCACGCTGCCCTGGGCGATGATCGGCAGCTCGTGATAGACCACGCGCAGCCCCGGATCTTCCTTCAGCAGCCGGGCAATGGTCGGCAGCGTCGCGCGGCAATAGCCGCAGGCATAATCCATGAAGGCCACCAGCGTGACCTGCGGCTGGGCCGCGCCTTCCCAGGCGCCGGCAATGGGCGTTTCCAGCGCCGTGCGATTCTCCTCGACAAGCGCGGCGACACGCTTCTTCTCCAGCCGCACCATCGCCTCGCGCACGATCTCGGGATTTTCCAGCAGATAGTCGCGCACCACCGATTCGATGGCGGCGCGGTCCTTGCCGGCAAGCGCGCTTTCGCTCGACTGCCCTGCGGCATAGGCCGCCACCGCGCTTCCCGCGACCAGCAGGCCGAGCAGCGCCGCCCGCCCCACGCGCCGGCGCGGCCGGGCCCAGCGCGCACCGCTGGGCGTGACCAGCGCGGCCAGCAGCGCCCGCGCGGCGCGCAGCGGCGATCCACGCCCGGAAGCGCTCGTCTCTTTGGTCATTTCTTCTTCTTGCCTTTCTCCATGGCCGAGCGCGACACCATCGCGATGTCCTGCGCCCGCAGATAGTCCGCCGTGCCGGGCGGGATACCCGAAAGCGCGATCTGCGCAAAGCGCAGCGCCTGCCCGTCTTGCCCGCGAAGCTGCGATTGCTCGGCACTGGCGAGCGCAGCGCGCGCGCTGTCGCCCTTGCGCGTATAGACGGTGCCCAGCACATACCAGCCGAAGGGATTTTGCGGGTCGCGCGAAAGCGACGCGCGCAGCACCTGCTCGGCCTCGTCGAGATGGGCGTCGTCCTCTGTGGCGAGCAGCGCGTGGCCAAGCAGCGTCGCGATGAGCGGCTGCCCGCCCGTTTGCGCGACAGCCTCGCGCAGCGGCGCCAGCGCATCGCGCGGCCGCCCCGATTCGAGCAACACCTGCCCTTTCAGTTCCAGGAAATAGGGGTCGTGGGGCGCCGTCTTGAGCAGCGCGTCCACCTCGGCTAGCGCCTGATCGGGATACGCGCCCTTATGATAGGCGAAGGCACGGGCATAATGTGCCGGCACCGACTGGTCGCTCGGCGGATAGAGCTGGAGCGTGCGCGGCGGATCGCTGACGAAGCCGATGAGCTTGGCCTTCACCCGCTCGAAACGTGCTTCCAATGCGGGATCGACCTTGGTGTTCCAGGCCGGGTCCTGCTCGCAGGTCTGGCGTAGCGTGGCGGCGCGCTGGGCGCTCACCGGGTGCGTCGTGCCGTAGCCGTCGCGGTTGAGGAACAAGCGGTATTCCAGATTCTGGAGCTTCTTGAAGAAATCGAGGAAGCCCCGGCAACTGATGCCGGCGGTGTGCATGTAGCGCGCCGCGGCCGCGTCGGCGCTCGCTTCCTGCACGCGGCTGAAGGAGAGAAAACGGCTCATCGCGGCCTGCTGGCCTGCGCCCAATATGCCCATGCCGGCCTCGGCGCCCCCGGCGGCAATGGCGGCCGCGCCCAGAATGAGCGACATGATCTGCACGCTCATCGCTTCCTGGATGCCCTCGCCCGAGCGGATGATATGACCGCCCTCGATATGGCCCAGTTCATGCGCGATGACGCCCTGGAGCTGATTGATGTTGTCGGCCTCGGAAATGAGGCCGCTGTGCAGCCAGACGATCTGCCCCCCCGCCACGAAGGCATTGGGGCTGGCATCGTTGATGGTGAGGATCTGCACGTTGCGCTCGTCAAGTCCGGCAGCGCGGATCAGCGGCGTGCTGGCATCATGGACGAGCGCCTCCGTTTCGGCATCGCGCAGCACGGTTTGCGCGGCGGCGGGCGTCATCAGCAGGCCACACAGCACCGGCAAGGCCAATGCCCGGGCAGCGCGGCGGGAAGCCGTGGCCAGCACTGCGCCAACGCGCGTGCGCGGCCGGCCCGAGGGGGCAGGCGCCGGCTCGATCCGTGCCAAGGCATCGGGGGTGGGAAAGGCACGGGGCCAGGACATGACAGGCGCTATGCCCGCACACGCCTGAACCCCGCCTGACGCGGGGGCAGGATCGGCCGCTCGCAAGGAACGACACGGCTCCGCCCCGCGCATCGGATCAGCTCCCGAAGGTGCGCTGCCACCAGCCGCGACGCGGCGTGTCGCTGGCTTCCTCGCCGCTCTCGGCTTTAGTGTCGCCCTCGGCAGCGGGCGCAGGAGCGTTGGCCTGCGCACCATCGGCTGGCGTCGCTGGCGCAGCCTCGGCGGCAAGCGCCGGTTCGGGCGCGGCCTCCGCAGCGGCGGTGCTCGCCTTGCGGCGCGGCGCACGCTTGGGCTTGGCGGGAGCCGGCGCGTCCTCAGCCGGTGCCGCTTCGGCAGCCTCGGCAGGCTCTTCGACCGGTGCAGCCGCGGCCTTGGCCCGGCTACGGCGGGGCGCGCGCTTCGCGGGCGCCGGCGTCTCGGCCAGCTCCGGCGAGACTTCGACCGGCACCGTCTCGGTTTCGGCCTGCGTCTCCGTCGCGGGCTCGGCGGCGGCAGGGGCCGCCTCGGCCTTGCGAGCGCGCGGCCGGCGACGGACCTTGGGCGGCGCCTCCTCGGCCGGTGCTTCGCTCGCTTCCGCCGGCGTGGCGTCGACCGGCTGGGGCACCGCGTCCGCCGCAGCCTCGGTCGGTTCCTCTGCCGGTGCCTCGGCCTCGCCGGCGTCGTCCGCCTCGGCGTTGCCGTTCACGGGCGCGGCCTGATCGCCATTGCCGCTCCCGCGGCGGCGGCGACCGCCCCGGCGGCCCCGACGGCTGCGACGCTGGCCGTTCTCGCCCTCCTGCTCGCCATTGGCCTCGTCAGAAACCGCCCCCGCCTCTGCGCCATCCTCGACATCGGCATCGGCATCGCTATCGCCATTGGCCCTCTGGTCATACCCGCCCTCGGAGTCGGCGCCGGCACCATCTTCGCCATGCGCCTCGTCGTCGCGACGGCCGCGGCGCCCGCGCCGGCGACGCTTGCGCTTGCGGCCGCCTTCGCCGCGCTCCTCGCCCCGGCCATTGCGTCCGGAGACCTCCTCGGTCTCGTCTTCTTCCTCGTCTTCTTCCTCGTCGATCTCGGCCTCGGCGTCATCCGCCTCCTCGACCAGCGGGGCATAGCTCACCTGCATGGTCGGGCGCGGACCGCCGACCTCGACGGACATGCGCGCGCCCTCCACTTCGCCGTCCGGCAGGATGACGATGGTGACGCCATAGCGCCGCTCGATCTCGTCCAGCTCCCGACGCTTGTTGTTGAGCACGTAGAAGGCGGCTTCCTGGCTGGCGCGCAGCGTGATGATGCTGCCGCGGCCGCGCGCGGCCTCTTCCTCCAGCAGGCGTAGGGCCGAGAGGCCGGCCGACGAGGCCGTGCGCACGAGGCCCGTGCCTTCGCAATGCGGGCAGGCGCGAGTCGAGGCTTCCAGCACGCCGGTGCGCAGGCGCTGGCGGCTCATTTCCATCAGTCCGAAGCCGGAGATGCGGCCCACCTGGATGCGGGCGCGGTCGTCCTTCAGCGCCTCCTTCATCGCCTTCTCGACCTTCCGGATGTTGGAGTTGTGCTCCATGTCGATGAAGTCGATGACGACAAGGCCGGCCATGTCGCGCAGACGAAGCTGGCGGGCGATCTCGCGCGCGGCCTCCAGATTGGTGGAAAGCGCGGTCTGCTCGATATTGTGCTCGCGGGTGGAGCGGCCGGAGTTGATGTCGATTGAGACCAAGGCCTCGGTCGGGTTGATGACCAGATAGCCACCGGACTTCAATTGCACGACCGGATTATACATGGCCGCGAGCTGGTCCTCGACGCCGAAGCGTTGGAACAGCGAGACCGGATCGGCATATTGCTTCACCCGCCGGGCGTGGCTGGGCATGAGCAGCTTCATGAAGTCTTTGGCCTGGCGATAGCCTTCCTCGCCCTCGACGATCACCTCGTCGATCTCGCGATGGTAGATGTCGCGGATGGCGCGCTTGATGAGGTCGCTGTCGTTATGGATCAGCGCGGGCGCGCCGGACTTGAGCGTGGTTTCGCGAATCTCGTCCCACAGACGGGCGAGATAATCGAAATCGCGGCGGATCTCGGTCTTAGTGCGCGAGAGGCCGGCGGTGCGCACGATGCAGCCCATGGTGTTGGGCAGGTTCATGTCCGCGATGATGGACTTGAGGCGCTTGCGGTCGGCCGCGTTGCTGATCTTGCGCGAAATGCCGCCGCCATGGCTGGTGTTGGGCATCAGCACGCAGTAGCGGCCCGCGAGGCTCAGATAGGTGGTGAGCGCCGCACCCTTGTTGCCGCGCTCTTCCTTGACGACCTGGACGAGCAGCACCTGACGGCGCTTGATGACATCCTGGATCTTGTAGCGGCGGCGCAGCGCCATACGCTTGCGGCGCAGTTCCTCGGCCTGGTCGCCGTTGCGCTCGCGCGTGGAGCGCGCACCTTCCTCGGCCTCGCCATCCTCGTCGCTTGCGTCGGCGCCGTCCTCATCCTCATCGTCATGCGGCCGCTCGACTTCCTCGATGCTGCCGGCATGGTCCTCGTCATCCTCGTCGGCGCGCAGCGCGGCTTCCTCGGCGGCGTGCTGCGCCTCCTCGGCGAGCAGCGCCTCGCGGTCCTCGCGGGGAATCTGGTAATAATCGGGATGAATTTCAGAGAAGGCGAGGAAGCCGTGGCGGTTGCCGCCATAGTCCACAAAGGCCGCCTGGAGCGACGGCTCGACTCTGGTCACTTTCGCGAGATAGATATTGCCCTTGAGCTGCTTGTGCTCGGCGGACTCGAAATCAAACTCCTCGATCCGGTTCCCCGTCACGACCGCGACCCGGGTCTCTTCCCGGTGGCGCGCATCGATCAACATACGCATTGTCATTCAAACATCTCCAGCCGGGCACGGCCCCAGCCCTGCGGGCAGTGAGGCGTTCCGGCGCAATGGGGGGACGGGCGATCAGGCGCGCCGTCTGGCGGAGCGGCCTTCGCTGGTCCCGGGTTTCAAACCTGATAAGCTGTGCATCTGTTGACGGAGCAGGTCCGGCATCGACGCCGGACGGCCTGCGCAGCGCCCAAGGCGCCGCGTTCGCTTCAGCGCGCCCTGGCCGGATCAAGCTCTGCTCCATGCAACATCAACCTGTCATATCGCCCCGAGCGGGCGATGGAATTGTCCGGCGCGCCTTCTGCCGGCAAGGACGTTGAAGACATCCTCGGGCGGCAGCGGGCCGGAATGGCTAGCGCTAGCAGGGCTTTGGCCTGAGAGCAACGCGAAAAGCGGCGGCTCTCCCCGGCGGTTCCGCGCCGACAGGCGGCTCGCGCACGCCTGTACGGCGGGCTATTTGCACTGGACGGCAGCCCCTGCCGCGCGGCAGTAGAGGCGGCCATGTTCCTGACGGCCGCCGCTCTTGCCCTGACCGCGCTCCCGCCGGGAGACGCGCGTGCCTTGGAGGGACCGGCAACCGCGCAGGCGGTGCCGGTCCCGCCGCGCCCGCCCGCGCTCGACATGGCGCGACGCCCGCCGCGCAACACCGGCCTCAGCGTGCGCCTGCCGCCGATCACGCAGGGACCGCCCATCCCGACCGTGCACGGCCCGCGCGATCCGGCCCGGCCGCTCATCGTGATCGATCCCGGCCATGGCGGCCACGATCCCGGCGCACGCAACACGCAGACCGGCGCCACTGAGAAGGATCTGACGCTGGCCGTCGCCCTTGCCGCGCGCGACGCGCTGCTCGAGAGCGGCCGGCTCCGCGTGGCCCTGACGCGCGAGGACGACCGCTTCCTGGCGCTGGAGGAGCGCTTCCGTATCGCACAGCAGATGGGCGCGGCGCTGTTCATTTCCATCCATGCCGACGCCTCGGAGGAAAGCGCCGCGCACGGCGCCACCATCTATACGCTCTCGGACGTTGCGTCCGATCAGGAAGCCGCCCGCCTCGCCGCCCGGGAAAACCGGGCGAACATCCTGGACGGCGTCGACCTCACCGGCAAAAGTTCCGTGGTGGCGGACATGCTCATTGACCTAGCGCGCAGCGAGACGCTGACCCACTCGATGCGTTTTGCCGAACTGCTGCACCGTGAGACGGCCGCGCAGGTGCCCTTCCGCCACCCTTGGCATCGTAGCGCGGCGCTGGTCGTGCTGCGCAGCACGGACGTCCCCTCCGTGCTGTTCGAGACCGGCTATATC
>DASRXY010000109.1:0-4012 GCA_035654035.1 Sphingobium sp.
CCGACGGCACGCAGTTCGCGCTGGGCCGCAACATCGCCCTGACGCCGGGCAAGGTGGTGCACGAGACGCCGCTCTACCAGCTCATCCAATATACGCCCGCCACCGCGCGCGTGCAGGCCACGCCGCTCCTCATCTTCCCACCCTGGATCAACCGCTTCTACATTCTCGACCTCAATCCCGCGAAGAGCTTCGTGCGCTGGGCCGTGGAGCAGGGGCTTACCGTGTTCATGGTGAGCTGGAAGTCGGCGGATGCGAGCATGGCGGACGTGACGCTCGACGATTATGTGCTGCGCGGCCAGATCGACGCGATCGACACGGTGCGCGACCTGCTGGGCGTCGAGCGCGTCCACACCATCGGCTATTGCGTGGCGGGCACGACGCTGGCGATCACGCTGGCTCTGCTCGCCGCACGCGGGCAGGCGGACAAGGTCGCGAGCGCCACCTTCTTCACCGCGCAGGTCGATTTCTCGGAGGCTGGCGACCTCAAGCTGTTCGTGGACGACGAGCAGCTCGCGCTGGTCGAGAGCCTGATGAGCGACGGCTATATGGACGGGCGCTACATGGCGGCCACGTTCAACCTGCTGCGCGGGCAAGACCTTATCTGGACCTATGTGGTCAACAACTATCTGCTCGGACAGGATTATCCGCAGTTCGATCTGCTTTACTGGAACGGTGACACCACCAACCTGCCCGCCGCCTGGTTCCGCGCCTATCTGACCGATCTCTATCGCGACAACCGGCTGGTGCGGCCCGGCGGCATCATGGTGGATGGCACGCCCATCGACCTCACCAAGGTGACGACGCCGGCTTATGTGCAGGCGGGCATCGAAGACCATATCGCCCCGCCGGAGAGCGTCTGGAAGGCGATGGACCAGTTCTCCGGCCCACGCCGCTTCGTCCTGGCCGGCTCCGGCCACATCGCCGGCGTGGTCAATCCGCCGGCGGCGGGCAAATATCAATATTGGACTTGTGACGGACCGCAGCCGAGCCTCGCCGCTTTTCGGGCGGCAGCGCGGGAGACCAAGGGGAGCTGGTGGCCGGACTGGCTGGCCTGGATCACCGAGCGCGCGGGGGGCGAGGTCGATGCGACCGGCGCGCGCCAGCCCGGCGAGGGCGCCTACCCCGCCATCGAGGACGCGCCCGGCCGCTATGTGCGGTCGCGCTGAGTGGTGACGGACGACCGTGTTTGATCGGGCGCGGGAGAACCGGACAGGGGTGAGGTCGTAGGCCGGGCGTGGCGGAGTTTGCGCCGGGGCCGCACGCCAACCTTGCCTTAAACGCCATGGATGAAATCCGGACCCTCCAGGGCTCCTGCGAAAGCAGGAGCCCATAGCCCAGCCGCCCTGCTCAGCCGCCCTGGGCTCCTGCCTTCGCAGGAGCACATGGGTTTGACGGAGAGCATCTGTTCAATGAAGCATGCCGGCTCAGGAGCAAGGTCCGCACACTGGGCGCTGGGCGCTGGGCGCGGCGGAGCTGCCGTTTTCGTCCGATTGCTGGACCTATCCGCCGAAACAAGGTGAGCTGGCCGACAGTGGCACCCGTGCGCGTGCGCTCCGACATCAGATCGATTGCAGGTCCGCCGCTTCCTTCCGCCCATCGTCACGATCATGAGGGCGATCATGGCGGTCGCCGCCGCGGCCGGCGCGTTGCAGGACAAAGGGGATGGTGACGACGCCGCGCGCCATGACCGGGTTGCCCTCGCGCATGACCGGCGACCACCGCCAGTCGCGGACAGCCTCCAGCGCAGCCTTGTCAAGCCGCGCGAAGCCGCTGCTGCGTGCCACGGAAATATCCGCGACGCGGCCGTCGGTGGAGAGCAGCACGGAGAGCACCACGGTGCCCTGCTCGTGGCTCCGCCGGGATTCGACGGGGTAGCGCGGCGGCTTGGACGAGATCATCCGTGCGGAGATTTCGCCCAGATTTTCTGGGCCGCGTGGTGCGGGAGGTGCAGGCGGCGCGGGGCGTGGGGGCGCGGGATCGGCCACGACCGGCAGGGCAGGTGCCTGGATGACCGGGCGCTCCACGGTCTGCACGATGGGCAAGGGCGCCTCGACCACCGATTGCGGCAGTGGCGGCGCGGCCTCCGGCGGGGGCGGGGGTACTTCGGCCGCCGGCGGCTCGTCGGGCAGCGACATGAGCGTCACCACGGTGGGTGCGTCGCTCTGCTTCTTGACGAAGACCGGCGACATGGTCGCAAAGACACCGCCGACCAGCGCCACCAGGGCCAGCGAGGCCGCCATCGCGAGCGGATCAGCCCCGCGCCGGCGCTGATAGCAGCCATGGCCTGCCGGATGTGCCGAAGGCGCAGTCGGGCTGGGACGGACAGGCGTGAAAGGCGCGGTCATGGGTGGCGCGGAACTCGGCATCTGTTGCGAGTCATTCGCATAATCGATCCACGGAGAGGCGTCCAGCATTTGAAGCGGCCCTGGTTTATGCGCGGATTTACCCGCAAGACGATCGAATGAAGCGGGATGGCGTGGCGACTCGCGTTCCAACTTCTTTCTTCAAAGGCTCTTACGCCTCTTGCGAATGCTTCGCAATATATGCAAAAGCGGCTGATGAAAGGCGCTTGAGTCGAGCGACCCTCAGCCCGTTAATGCGGCCGCCATGGCCATTGAGTAGAGTGAATGGACGCGAGAATCTTGGACGGCGGCATGCAGGATCAGGCTGGTGGGCCCGCCGTGCCGGCCGAGACCGGGGCGCACAGGCGCGACGATGCGGCGGCCCGGGCCAGCCGCAAGCGTCGGAGTTGGTGGCTCAAGCAACTTCATAGCTGGCACTGGATCAGTGCCGCCGTGTCGCTCATCGGCATGCTGCTTTTCTCTATTACCGGCTTTACGCTCAATCATGCCGCCACCATCGGCGCCACGCCCGAGGTGACGCAGGGCGAGGCCGTGCTGCCCGCACCGCTGCTGGCCCAGCTCAAGGCCGATCCACCGGCCGCCGACGCGCCACTGCCCGGCGCGGTTGCCGCGCATATTGCTGGCGCGGTCAAGCTCGACCCGCGCGGACACGCTGCCGAATGGTCCGACGACGAAGTCTATGTCGCCATGCCCGGCCCCGGCCGGGACGCCTGGGTGAGCATCGACCGTGAGAGCGGCGTCATCGCCTCGGAACTGACGGATCGCGGCTGGATCTCCTATCTCAACGATCTGCACAAGGGCCGCAACACGGGCACGGCGTGGTTCTGGTTCATCGATGTGTTCGCGGCCGCCTGCATCGTCTTCACGCTCACCGGGCTGCTGCTGCTCCAACTCCATGCGCGGCACCGGCCGAGCACCTGGCCGCTCGTGGGCTTTGGCCTCGCCCTGCCCGCCGCGATCGCCCTCTTCTTCATTCACTGACTGTCCATTCACGGAAGGGTCTATTCGGATATGCGCAAAACCCCTCTTCTCCTCGCCGGGTTGCTGGCCGCGCCAGCCGGTGCCGCGAGCGTCAGCATCACCATTCCGCAGCTCAAGGTGGCGGAATATCACCGCCCCTATGTCGCGGCCTGGCTGGAGCCGAGCGGCGGTGGCGAGACGCGCACGCTCTTCGTCTGGTACGACATCAAGAAGACCGGCAGTGAGCCCGGCACCAAATGGCTGGCGGATCTGCGGAGCTGGTGGCGCAAGGGTGGACGCAGCCTCAAGCTGCCGGCCGATGGCGTGAGCGGCGCCACGCGCGCGCCCGGCACCTATCAGATTCCGATTCCCGCCAATATCAAGCCGGGCGCCTATATCCTCCATGTCGAGGCGGCGCGCGAAACCGGCGGGCGGGAACTCGTCTCCGTTCCGCTTACGCTGCCCGCGGCGCGCGGCTCGGCTTCCGGCAAGTCCGAGCTGGGCGCCATTACCATTCGCTGATTCGCTGAAAGGAACCCGCCATGCGTCTCAAGACCAGCCTGACCCTCGCCGCCGCTCTGGTGGCGCTCGCCGCGCCGGCCACGGCTCATCGCGGCTGGCTGCTGCCCTCCGCCACCATCTTCTCCGGTTCGGCGGATTGGGTGACGGTCGATGCCGCCGCCTCCAAC
>DASRXY010000110.1:0-13555 GCA_035654035.1 Sphingobium sp.
GGCGACCATGCGCACGCTTCCTCTTCCGCTCTCGCTGATGGCGGTGCTGCTGGCCGGCGGCTGCACCATGGCGCCGCGCTATGAGCGGCCCGCCGCACCCGTGCCCGCCGCGTTCCCGGAAGGCGAGGCTTATCCGTCGGCCGAGACCGAGACGCTGCCCGCCCTGGACCGCGCGGCGCTGTTCACCGATGCGCGCTTGCTGGCGCTGATGGACCAGGCGCTTGCCAACAATCGGGACCTGCGCGTGGCTGCCGCCAATATCGTGCGCGCCCGCTCGCAGTTCCGCGCACAACGGGCGGCACTGCTGCCGCAGATCGATGCGGCCGGCCAGATCCAGGCGAGCGACACCGCCACGGCCGGCAGTGTCACCACCGCCAGCGCCGGCCTCTCGGCCAGCGCCTGGGAGATCGATCTGTTCGGCCGCATCCAGTCGATGACCGACGCCGCGCAGGAGCGCTATTTCCAGACCGAGGCGGCCGCGCGCGCCACGCGGCTGGCGCTGCTCGCCAACATCGCCGACGGCTGGCTCGCTTATGCCGCCGACAAGAGCCTGCTCGCGCTCGCCGAATCGACCGCGCAGAGCGCGCGCAAGACCGCCGAACTGGTCGAGGCGCGGCTCTCGGGCGGAATCGCCAATCGCGCCGATCTGGCGCAGGCGCAGACCGTACTCGCCACTGCCGAATCGGACCTGGCCCGGCAGAAGACCGCCGTGGCGCAGGATGAGAATGCGCTTGCCTTGCTGGTCGGCGCGCCGGTCGATGCGGCGCTGCTGCCGGAATCGATCGAGCAGGCCGGCGCCGCCATCGCCGATCCGCCCACGGCCACCCGCAGCGAGATCCTGCTGCGCCGGCCGGACGTCCGCGCCGCCGAATATGCCCTTCGTGCCGCCAATGCAGACATCGGTGCGGCCCGCGCGGCGTTGTTTCCGCGCATCTCGCTCTCGGGCCTGATCGGCCTTGCCTCGGGATCGCTGGAGAGCCTGTTCGGCGATGCCGGTCGGTCGACCGCGCAAGGCACGGCGGCAGCGAGCTATCCTATCTTCCGTGCCGGCGCCGGCCGCGCCAATCTCACCGCCACCAAGGCGCAGCGCGATGCCGCGCTGGCGACCTATGAGAAAGCGATCCAGACAGCCTTCCGCGAAGTGGCGGACGCCTTGGCGCGGCGCGGCACCATCGACGAGCAGCTTGCCGCCGACAGCCGCCGCGCCGCCGCCGCTGGCGAGGCGCTGCGCCTCTCCGAGGCCCGCTACCGGGGCGGCGTGGACAGCTTCCTCGCCAATCTTGATTCGCAGCGCAGCGCTTACGCGGCGGAACGGACGCTGGTGGCGAGCCGACTGGAGGCCGCGCGCAACCGCGTGGCGCTTTACCGCACGATGGGTGGCGATGCGCTCACCCCGGCACCCGACGAACCGGCACTCGAGTAAGGCTGGCTTTGCACGGTCTCCGCCGTGTTGAAATTGGACGCCCAAGAGGGATGCGCCGCTCGCCCCGAGGCGGCCGAACAGTCTTTCCTGTTCTTCAGCATTGTAAGAGAACGGCGCGGGCTTCGAGGGGTCCGAAGCACCGGAACCCTGCTCAGTCTTCCGCGACGAACCGCGCCGCCGTCTCACGGATGAGAGCGATCATGTTGGGCAGCCCCTGCGTCCGGTTGGAAGAGAGCTGCCGCTTGAGGTCGAAGGGCGCGAGCGCAGCCTCGATGTCGAGCGCAGCGACCTCGGCCGGCGCGCGATCCTGCACGGTGAGCAGCACCAGTGCGATGATGCCCTTGGTGATGGCGGCATTGCTATCCGCCAGGAAATGTAGCGTCCCGTCCGCCGCGCGTGTCGGATAGACCCAGACCTTGGCCGAGCAGCCGCGCACCAGCGTGGCATCCGTCTTGAGCGCGTCCGGCATCGGCTCCAGCGTGCGCCCCAGATCGATGAGGAGGCGATAGCGCTCATCGCCTTCGAGCAGTTCGTAATCGTCCTGGATCTGCTGGAACGTCATGGCCATGGGGCTCATATAAGCCCGCAGACCACGGAGGCAATGCGGCTTTGCGGGTGGAGGCCTCGCGCGTCCCGCTCCGGAAGCCGTGGGATAAACGCAATGAGCGATACTCCACGGCTTGGCCCGCGAGGGCACTCTCCTTGTTGAGAGCGCCTGCTCGAGGTTCCCATCGTCATCCCGGCGAAAGCTGGGATCTGTGGCGCGGGAAATCCCAGCTTTCGCTGGGATGACGAGGATGTTCGTTGCCCTTATCCGTGTATCCCGCGAGAGCGGCTATCCCTATTCGGAACAAGCCCCGCTCCCTCCACACGGGCGAGTATTCCGGAGCTCAGCGCCCGTCGCAGTCCTGGTCCGGACGACCTCTACAAATCCACGCCCGAAGCAATGGCTTCCAGCTTGCGGATGCGTTCCTTGAGGTCCGCCAGGTCGATGCGCGTAGCGGTAGAGGGAAGCGCGGGCTCCCGCTCCAGCGGCTGCATCTGGCGGGCTGTCAGCTCCAGCTCCGTGCGCTTGAGCGCTAGCCAGCCGTGCCACCCCTTGAGCCCGATGCCTGCCCAGCCGGTCAGCACCACCGCCGCCGTGGCATGTGTGATGATGTCGAGTGAGGAAATCATGGCCGATCCTTCCCTGCGCGGCCCCGCATGAGGGGGCGGGCCGCAATCAATCCATGGACTTGAGCTTCTCGAACTCGCGGTCGAGCGCGCTCGACTGATCGGTGATGAGCCGTTCCAGCACGGCCACGCGCTCCTTGAGTCCGCGCACTTCCTCGCGCAGCCGCCCGGCTTCCGGATCGGCCTGCGGCTGCATGTGGGCGATATGCCGCATGACTCGCTCGGCATGGCGCCCGCCGCCGCCCAGCCGCCCGCGCAGGACGCTCGCGATCGCCATGATCGCGACGATAGCAACGAGTGTTTCTCCAAATCCCATCCCCGTTTCCTTCCAAAATTACTGCACCCGGCTCTATCCGCGGTGCCGTCAGTCGCTTCTCTCCAGCCATGCCCGGCAGTGCGGACAGGCCTCTCCTAGTTCATGGGCTGGCTCCGCAGCCGCTCGATCTCGTCGGACAGCGCCAAACCCCGGTCCGTGACGATCCGTTCCAGCACGCGCACCCGTTCTTCCAGCCGCTCGGTCTGCGCGGCGTGCTGTGCCGCCTGCTCGGCGGTGCGCGAGCCCAATATCTCCAGTTCGCGCTCGCGCAGCTTCAGCTTGCGCTTGTGATAGTCGGCGATGAAGGAGCCGGCGACCGGCAGGCCGACCGCAATGACGATGATGCAGAGCACGAAAACAAAGGGATTATCCATGGCGCGTCTCCTGCGGTGCGGACGGGCCCAGCACCCGCACCTCGTCGGTTCCGCGCAGCGCCTCGATCTCGTCGGAGAGCGTGAGCCCTTTGTCGGTCGCCAGCCGCTCAAGCACGCGCACGCGCTCTTCCAGCCGCTCGAGCTGCCGCGCGTAATGCGCGGCACGCTGCGCCGTCTCGGCGCCAAGCAGCTCCAGCTCGCGTTCGCGCAGCTTGAACTTGCGCTTGTGGTGATCCGCGATGAAGGCCCCGACAACCGGCAGGCCGACTACGATCAGGAAGAACAGCAGGACAGTGACGGGCATGACGGTTCCCTTCTCGCTTTCTGTCTCAATCCGGCCTCGCGGCGGGCGCGCCCGGCCGGTCGCGCAGCGCTTCGATTTCCAGGCTGAGGTCGAGCCCCTTGTCGGTGACGATGCGCTCCAGCACCTGCACCCGCTCTTCGAGCCGGCGCGTCTCGGCGGCGTGGCGCTGTACCATCGCACTTTCGCGCTCATGGGCACGATCGAGCGCCTTTTCCTTGAGGCGCAGGCTATGCCGCAACACGCCGGCAAAGATCGCCGCAATCGGGATCAGCACCCAGATGGTATGTTGGTCGAACATCGCTCAGTGGCTCCTCATCCTGGCGCGGGTGCGCCGTGCGCGCAGCCGCTCGGTTTCCTCGGCAAGGTCGATGCCGCGCGCGGCCACAATGTGTTCCAGCGTGCGGATGCGCAGTTCCATGGCGGCACCCCTTGCGGCATAGCGCGCAGCCGTCTCGGCGGCAGCCCCGGCGGCCAGGGCGATTTGCTTCTCGTGCTGCCGTAAATGGTGACTGGTGACGAACCAGGCGATGACAGGCGCGCCGAGCGCAAGCGCGATACCGATGACGAGCGGGACGATGCCGAGTGCAATCTCCATGGCCTGTCTCCGTGCTCGCGGGCGTCTCAGCTCGCCCCGCGCGTCAATTGCTCGGGCCGCGCAGGCCCTCGATCTCCTGAGTGAGCCGCAGCGCACCGTCCGTGACGATGCGTTCGACATTGGCAAGGCGGTCCTTCATCGCGCCGATCTCCGCGCGCAGCTGCGCATTCTCCTGGCTCAGCAGCCGGATGCGCTCGACCGTCTCCTCGTTCTTCACGGGATAGACGGCCTTGCCCCAACTGTTCTCCAGTGGATAGCCGTTGCGGATCCGAAGCCAGGTGGTGAACACCCAGCCGACGATGCCCATGCCGCCCATCAGCATGCCGGCAGCAATCATCCAGGGCAGGTTGGGGACCATGATGTTGGCAGCGTCGTTCATGGGGTCGTCTCTCCAGAAGCGCGGCGCGCACGGCGCCCGGTTTGTTTCGGTTCAGCGCAGCCGTTCGATCTCGTCGGCCAGGCTCTGGTTGCGGCTGGTGTAGAAGGTCTCGATGTCGGCCAGGCGCCGGTCAATGTCGCGGAACTTGCTCTTCACCTCGCGCGTGGTGCGCTTGGGATTGACCCGTGTGCGCTGCCAGAACCGAGCGTCCTCCTCATCGAAATAGAGGTCGCTGGGCTTGGGCTGTGCCAGCCAGGCGATGATGAAATAGGCCGGGATGACGAAAGAGCCGGCGCCGCAGACCGCGAGCAGCACCGCGGCGACGCGAATCCACATGACATCGAGGCCGGTATAGTCGGCAAGGCCGGAGCAGACGCCAAGCCATTTGGCATTCTGCTTATCGAGATAGAAGCGGGTGCGGCGGGGCAGCATGGCTCAGTTCCTTCCTTCCAGGCGGTAATCGTCGCCCGCGGCGCCGCGCAGGGCACGAAAGTCCGGATTGTCGGCGGCGATGATGCGCTCGACCGTGCCGAGGCGCTCCTCCAGCCGGCGCGCCGTCTCGTACATCTGGTCGAGCAACACCTCGTCCTCATTGGTCATGGCGGTCGATTTCTTCCACTGGGTGACATAGTGGAGGACGATCCACGGCAGCGCGATGAGCACCGTGGGAATGGCGATAATGGGGATCCAGACGGGGTCCATCGATCACTCCCCGATCTTCTTGGCCTGAGCGGCCTTGAGGGCCTCCAACTCGGCTTCGACGCGCTCATTGGCCTGCAACTCGGCGATCTCTTCCTCCAGCGTCTTGGGCTGGCCGAGGCCGAGCGCATCGGCGCGCCCTTCGGCGAAGTCGACCCGGCGCTCCAGCACATCGAAGCGGGAGAAGGCGTCGGCCACTTTCTCGCCCTGATAGAGTTCGCGAGCGCGGATGCGCGTCTGGGCGCTTTCCATGCGGGTCATGAGGCTGCTCTGCCGGGCGCGCGCCTCGCGCAGCTTGCCCTGGAGCTTGGCGATGTCGCCTTCCGATGCGCGCAGCGCATCGTCCAGCACGCCGATCTGCGCCTTGAGCTGCTCGGCCATGTCGCCGGCCTTCTGCCGCTCGATGAGCGCAGCCTTGGCAAGGTCCTCGCGGTCCTTGGAGAGCGCTAGCTCGGCCTTTTCGGTCCAGCTTGCCTGAAGCGACTCCAACCGGGCGATATGCCGGCGCATTTCCTTTTGATCGGCAATCGTGCGGGCCGCGGACGCGCGCACCTCGACCAGCGTCTCCTCCATCTCCAGGATGATCATGCGGATCATCTTGGCGGGGTCTTCCGCCCGGTCGAGCAGGTCGGTGACGTTGGCCGCGATAATGTCGCGCGTGCGAGAGAAGATACCCATGGGAACGTTACTCCGTGGCAATGTGAAGGCCGGGGCGGGCTGAGGGGGATACCCGCCCCGGCAGAGGCCGCCGGCCGGCGTCGAGGGGAGAACCGGGCCGGCGGAAGATCATGCAATGGTGCCTTGGGTCTGGGCAGGGCCCTGGACCTGGACGGCGGGGCCGACCGAGCCGACCACCATGGTCGCACTCAGAAGGATAGCGAAAACGGCGGCGAAGATGCGGCCAGTGACGAGAGAATGGCTGTTCATGGTCGTGGTCCCTGTTGCAGTTATGTGTCCTACCAGCACGGTATGTTCAGGGTATCGCAAGGGGCGTGCCAATTCTCAAAACGCGCGGAAATCCGCCATAATGCCTCGCCAGATTATCTCCGCACCCGGTTTTTCATTGCCGAGAAATGGGAAATTGCACTAACCTTTGGGCGCATGGAAAAGGTCACGCATTTCATCGGCCAGTCGAGCGCTTTTCTGGACGCGGTGGAGCAGGCCGGCCGCGCCGCCGAACTTATACGCCCCGTGCTGGTGATTGGCGAGCGCGGAACCGGCAAGGAACTGATCGCCGAACGCATCCACCGCCTCTCGCCGCGCTGGGACGGGCCGCTCATCGTGATGAACTGCGCGGCACTGCCTGAGACGCTGATCGAGGCTGAACTGTTCGGCCATGAGGCCGGCGCCTTCACTGGCGCGACGCCCGCCCGCGCCGGCCGCTTCGAGGAGGCCGACGGCGGTACGCTGTTCCTCGACGAACTGGGCACGCTCTCCATGGCGGCGCAGGAGCGGCTGCTGCGCGCGGTGGAATATGGCGAAGTGACCCGCATCGGCGCCTCGCGGCCGCTCAACGTGGACGTGCGCATCGTCGCGGCCACCAATGCGCACCTGCCGGACGCGGTGGCGGACGGCACGTTCCGCGCCGACCTGCTCGACCGGCTCTCCTTCGAGGTCATCACATTGCCGCCTTTGCGTGGACGCGAGGGCGACGTGGAAGTGCTGGCCGAGCATTTCGGCCGGCGCATGGCCACGGAGTGCGCCTGGCCGGGCTGGCCCGGCTTCTCCGCCGAGGCGATGGCGCGGCTCGTCGCCTACCCCTGGCCGGGCAATGTGCGCGAGCTGCGCAATGTGGTGGAGCGCGCGGTCTATCGCTGGGCAGATCCGTCACGGCCTGTCGAGGTCGTGCAGTTCGATCCCTTCGCTTCGCCCTGGCAGCCGGCGCCCATGGCCCCATGCCGGCCAGCCGAGCCCATGCCGGCAGCGCCCGCCGTTGCGGCAGCGCAGGGCGCCGAGGTACTGACGGTGGCGCTCGACGAGATCGCCGATTTTCGCCGCGCCATCGACGCACACGAGGTCGCCATCCTCAAGCGTGCGCTGGAGCGCCACCGCTTCAACCAGCGCGCCACCGCCAAGGCGCTGGGCCTGAGCTACGATCAGTTGCGCCATTGCTTGAAGAAGCACGGACTGCTCCAGCCCGGCTGAGGATGGCGAGCGGCATCACGTGCCTGGCAAGGGACGATATTTTTGCACCGCCCCTTGATCGCGCGCGCGGAACGATCAAGAGATAAGAAGACGTTTCCCAGCGAAAGCGCCTTATTCCAAACCCGTCCGCGCGCTGTCGGCAGCGGACGCCCAAAAGCACGGAGACCAACCATGGCTTTCATCCTGCCCGATCTGCCTTATGCCAAGACCGCCTTTGGCGAGAAGATGTCCGCCGAGACGTTCGACTATCATCATGGCAAGCATCACCAGGCCTATGTGACCAAGGCCAATGAGCTGGTCGCCGCCGATCCGGCGCTGCAGGGCAAGTCGCTGCTCGAACTCATCGCCATTGCCAAGGGCGGCCTGTTCAATCAGGTCGGTCAGATCTGGAACCACAGCTTTTTCTGGCAGTGCCTCAGCCCCGAGAAGCAGGAGCCGACCGGCCGCCTCGCCGACCTCATCAAGGAAGGCTTCGGCTCGACCGACGCGCTGATCGAGAAGCTCAAGGCCGAAGCCGTGGGCCATTTCGCCAGCGGTTGGGCCGCACTTAACCTCACGGATGGCAAGCTGGAAGTGACCAGCTATCACGACGCCGACACGCCGGTGGCACACGGCGCCAAGCCGCTCTTCATCCTCGATGTGTGGGAGCATGCTTATTATATCGACTATCGCAACGCGCGCCCCAGCTTCGCGGACACGATCCTCAAGAATTGCGTGAACTGGGCCTTCGTCGCCGAAAATCTGGACGGCAACGGCGCCGAGCGGGCGAACCAGCCGGGCTGAGTTGGCCGCCATGATCGGATAGCGGGGCGCGCTTTTACGGGGGCGCGCCTTTTGCTTTTTTGGAGACAGAGATTTCGCGTAGAGGCGCGGAGGAGAGTGGGTCACGCGGCAGCGCGGAGATAAAATGGCGGCGGCGTCACAGTATTCACGCAGCCGTCGGCTCATCGGCATAGAGGAAGCGCCTTCGACGCCCCATGCTTGTCTCTGCATTCTTTGCGCCCTGCGCGAAAATCTCTGCGCGTCTTCGCGCGAACTCTCCCGCAGCCTCGCCCATTCGCCGCAGGCATCCAGGCGGCCGCGCGCAAAGTTCCGCTGTCGCGGCAAGGACGATGGGACTGGCTAGCTCAGACGCTCGATGTCTTCGCGACCAAGTGCGCCGGGAATAATCATGACCGGGCAGGGCAGGGAGCCAGAATCCTGGCCCGCGAAATGGGCGACCAGTGGGCCCGGCGCACCCTTGGGCGCCGCGCCTAGCACCAGCGCAGCGATCGATTGCTCCTGTGCCAGCAGTTCGCGCACGGCGGGAATGGGATCGCCGGTTTTCACCGTGATGGCGGGCTGCACGCCGGCCTCGGCCATCAGCGTGCCGGCCGCGCCCATCACCAGCGCCTCGGCGCGGGCGCGTGCTTCGGCCTCCATGGTGGCCTGCACCGCGCCCCACTGCATGAATTCCGCCTTGGGCACGAGCGCCAGCACATGCACGCCGCCGCTGGTCTTGGCCGCGCGCCGGGCCGCGAAGAGCAGCGCCGATTCCGATTCCCGGCTCTCGTCCACCACGACCAGATAGGTCCGCTTCATGACGCCTGCCCCCTCGCCTCTGTATTCCCGGGCGCGGCATCGATGCCCGGCCGAAGCGGCCCGCCAGTGATGCCTCAACGCCGACTAGGTGATGGAATTTCGCCCGCGATGCAAGCGATGGCCTTGACCCGCGCAGGCAAAGCGTGAAGGTGACGGGCATCATTCATCCACTCACTCGATACGCAGGAAAGCCGCTCGCGCCATGGCGATCAATATCCAGATGCCCGCTCTCTCGCCGACCATGGAAGAAGGCACATTGGCCAAATGGCTGGTGAAGGAAGGCGACACGGTCAGCTCCGGCGACCTGCTCGCCGAGATCGAGACCGACAAGGCCACGATGGAATTCGAAGCCGTTGACGAGGGCGTGATCGGCAAGATCCTGGTGCCCGAAGGCAGCGACAATGTGAAAGTGGGTACGGTGATCGCCGTGCTGGTGGAAGAAGGCGAAGCCGTGCCGGCCGATGCGGGCCCCGCGCCCAAGGCGGATGCGCCCAAGGCTGAAGCGAGCGCGCCCAAGGCCGAGGCCCAGCCCGCCCACACGCCTGCACCGGCCGCTACGCCCGCACCCGCGCCGTCCGCATCTTCCGGCGAGCGCGTGAAGGCGAGCCCGCTGGCACGCCGCATCGCCGCGCAGACCGGCGTCGATCTCAATGCGCTCAAGGGCTCGGGCCCGGGCGGCCGGATCGTCAAGGCCGATGTCGAGGGCAAGGCCGGCACACCCACCGCCGCCCCGCAGGCTACCGCCCCGGCCCAGACGCCGGCGGCCATGCCTGTCGCCGCGCAGGATTTCGGCATCCCGCACGAGGTCGAGAAGCTCTCGAACATGCGCAAGACCATTGCGCGCCGTCTCACCGAATCGAAGCAGCAGGTGCCGCATATCTACCTGACCGTGGACGTGCGCCTGGATGCCCTGCTCAAGCTGCGCGGCGAGTTGAATGCCGCGCTGGCGAGCCAGGGCGTGAAGCTGAGCGTCAACGATCTCCTCATCAAGGCGTTGGCCAAGGCGCTGCTCGCCGTGCCCAAGTGCAATGTGCAGTTCGCCGGCGACCAGCTCCTCAAGTTCAGCCGCGCCGACATCTCGGTGGCGGTCTCTCTGCCCGCCGGTCTCATCACGCCAATCATCGTCGATGCCGGCAACAAGCCGGTGAGCGTCATCTCCAACGAGATGAAGGACCTCGCCGCGCGCGCGAAGGACGGCAAGCTCGCCCCGCACGAATATCAGGGCGGCACCGCCTCGCTCAGCAACATGGGCATGATGGGCATCAAGCAGTTCGATGCCGTCATCAATCCGCCCCAGGCAATGATCCTCGCCATCGGCGCCGGCGAGAAGCGACCCTATGTGGTCGATGATGCGCTCGCCATCGCCACGGTCATGTCCGCCACCGGCAGCTTCGACCACCGCGCCATCGACGGAGCGGACGGCGCGGCGCTGATGAAGACGTTCAAGGAGCTGGTGGAGGCCCCGCTGGCCCTGCTGGCGTAATGCGGGCGGCCAAGCTTGCAGCGATGGTCTTGCTGACCACGCTGCTGGCAGCCGCGCTCGCCTCCATCGCCATGCTCATCACAACGAGAGACTGGACCGAACCAGTGAATTTCAAGCTCTCGGTCACAGGGTGGGGATGGATTGCGCTATTTCATCTCACTGTTTTTGGTGTGCCGCTAGCCTACGCGCTTGAACCAAATCCCTCTAGGTTGCGCTGGCTCTATTATATCTTGGGCGTTGGCGTGGCCCTCGCATGGACCCTGTTATTGGACGGACCAGCGCAGCCTGTGTCCTACATGCTTGCAATCCTGATCGGCCTGACCTGCGCGCAGTGCTGGGTTCTCCTCCTCCGAGAGCTTGATCCATGGAGAGCACGCCATGAGTGACCTCGCCGAGACTCTACCCGCCGGCTGCCCGGCCACCCGCCTTACCGCCATGCCGGCCGACGCCAATCCTTATGGCGACATCTTCGGCGGCTGGCTGATGAGCCAGATGGACATGGCGGCCGCGCTGGTCGCCTCGCGGCACAGCAAGGGGCGCGCCGTCACCATCGCGGTGGAGGGCATGCAGTTCCACCGCCCCGTGCTGGTGGGCGACGAGCTTTCCGTCTATGCGCGGCTCGTCAAGGTCGGCACCACCAGCATGACCATCGATGTCGAGGCGTGGCGCCGCGCGCGTCACAGCGAGGCGTGCGAGAAGGTCACGCAGGCCAAGTTCGTCTTCGTGGCCATTGACGAGGCGCGCCGCCCGCGCAAGGTGCCGCCGATGCCGCCCGCGGCCGACTGACGCCATTCATTCAGGAGCCCAAAATGTCCGATTCCTATGACCTCATCGTTCTCGGGTCCGGCCCCGGCGGCTATGTCGCGGCGATTCGCGCGGCGCAGCTCGGCCTCAAGACCGCCATTGTCGAGCGCGAGTTGCTGGGCGGCATCTGCCTCAACTGGGGCTGCATCCCCACCAAGGCGCTGCTGCGCTCGGCCGAGATCTTCCATTACATGCAGCACGCCAAGACTTACGGCCTCGCCGCCGAGAAGATCAGCGCGGACCTGAACGCGGTGGTGCAGCGCTCGCGCGGCGTGGCCAAGCAGCTCAATGCCGGCGTCACCCACCTCATGAAAAAGAACAAGATCGCGGTGCACATGGGCACGGGCGTGCTGACCGCGCCGGGCAAGCTCAGCGTGACGGACAAGGACGGCAAGAAGACCGAGCTTTCCGCCAAGCACATCATCGTGGCGACTGGCGCGCGGGCGCGCGACCTGCCCTTCGCGCCGGCGGACGGCAAGCGCATCTGGACCTATCGCCACGCCATGACACCGGCCGAAATGCCGACCAAGCTGCTGGTCATCGGCTCCGGCGCCATCGGCATCGAGTTCGCGAGCTTCTACAAGGACATGGGCGCCGAGGTGACGGTCGTCGAGATGATGGACCGCATCGTGCCGGTGGAAGATGCGGACGTCTCCGCCTTCCTCGAAAAGGCCCTGACCAAGCAGGGCATGACCATCCTGACCGGCGCCAAGCTGGAGGAACTCAAGGCCACCGACAAGGGCGTGAGCGCCAGGATCGTCGCCAAGGACGGCAAGGCCGTGCCCAGCGACTACAGCCACTGCATCGTCGCCATCGGCATCGTTCCCAATACCGAGAAGATCGGCCTGGAGGCGCTGGGCGTGGAGACCGACCGCGGCCATATCAAGACCGATGGACTGTGCCGCACCAACGTGCCGGGGCTGTGGGCCATCGGCGACGTGACCGCGCCGCCCTGGTTGGCGCACAAGGCCAGCCACGAGGGTGTGATCGCCGCCGAGGCCATCGCTCAGGCGCTCGGCAACAAGGATGTGCACCCGCACGCGATGGACGCCCGCAACATCCCCGGCTGCACCTATTGCCACCCGCAGGTGGCAAGCGTGGGCCTCACTGAGGCCAAGGCCAAGGAAGCGGGCTATGCGGTCAAGGCCGGCACCTTCCCCTTCATCGGCAACGGCAAGGCCATTGCGCTTGGCGAGGCGGAAGGCTTCATCAAGACCGTGTTCGACGCCCAGACCGGCGAGCTGCTGGGCGCGCACATGGTCGGCGCGGAAGTGACCGAGCTGATCCAGGGCTACACCGTAGGCAAGACGGCGGAACTGGTGGAGACCGACTTCATGCAGACGGTCTTCCCGCACCCGACGCTGAGCGAGATGATGCACGAGAGCGTGCTCGCGGCTTACGGGCGGGCGCTGCATATCTGAGGCCGGGCTTCGCGCCCGCCTTTCTCTTGAGGGGCGGGCCGAGGCTCTGGACCGCGGAAGCGGGATTGCCTGCGGTGAGCGGGCGTTTCCCGCTATTGCTGGCATGGGCACCAGTTCAATTTTATATAGCAATTACCACGCGCTATTCAGCCTTCTCACCCGAGACGAGCGGCGGGACGGGGTTGACAACCAATCCCGTATTCCGGCCCGACGGGAACCCATGACCATCCGCGATTTTTGATGCTCTGGGTTCCCGATTTCGCGGGAGCCTTGGCGGGCGGGCTCTTGGGGCTGCCATCCTACCCCCCGCTGGTAGCGAGGCGGCGCGCGATTGTTCCCAGTGAGCGTCCGCCGGAGCCACTTATATTGGGACGGCCTGGCGATGCGCTTGGACGTGCCCGACGCAGTTGAGAGAACGGAGTTATGGCTATGCTGCGCGACACGATCCCGGTCGCACGCATAACGGTCAGGACGTGGACCCGCGTGTCAGCCACCGCGCCGGTAGCACCCGCGGCGGTATTCCTATCGTGACCAAGGCTCCCCCGCCGCAGGAAATGCACTGGCCCGAAGGCACGATCTTCACTCTCGGGCATTCCACACTGCCTATCGAACGCTTCATCGACCTGCTGCGGGTTTATGGCATTGCGCGCCTGGTCGATATCCGCACGGTCCCGGGCTCACGCCACAATCCGCAATTCATGAAAGAGGCGCTGGCCGAGAGCCTCGCGGCTGTGCAGATCGCCTACCAGCATATGCCGGCGCTGGGCGGATTGCGGCATGGACGGAAGGACTCGCCCAATGGCGGCTGGCGCAACAAGAGCTTCCGTGGTTACGCCGATTACATGCAGACCGCCGAAT
>DASRXY010000111.1:0-1919 GCA_035654035.1 Sphingobium sp.
CTCGCCCTCGGTACGCCCGGCCTCGCCGCGCTGGCGCTGCTGGTGGCGGCGCTCACCGCCGGCCTGCGTGGCAGCGGCGCTCTCGCCGGCCTGCTCGTCCTCCCCCTCGCCATCCCCATCCTCATCTTCGGCGCCGGTTCACTCAGCATGGCCGGGGTCGGCGCCCTCAAGCTGGTGGCGGCCAGCTCGCTCTTGCTGATCGTGGTGGCGCCGTTGGCAGGCGGCGCCGCGCTACGGGCGGGACGAGATTAGGCCCAACCTCGAAGGCCCTACGCCAGCGCGAGGCATGAACCTCCATGCCGGCGGCAGGTTCAGGCGGAGCGGCAGCGAAATTCAGACAAGGGTTTGCACGTCGGGATGAGACGCTGCCGCTTCATGGGGAGAGTTCGGAAACGAGCCCTATCGGACAACCCGCTCCATCAGCGCTTCAATCCCGCACCCAGCGCGCCCAGATCGCCGTGGGGAGGAGCAGGCCGCGCGCTTCTTCGCGCACCGCCAGCTCGCCGCATTCGACACGGCCGGGAAGGTCCGCGAAGTGGGCGCGCAGCAGTTCGCCGATGGCGAGAGCGGACATGCGCACGGCATAGACCGTGAGGAAGAGGAAACGGCTCTCCGCGTCCAGAAGCTGGCGGCAGTGAGCGACGAGGGGCGCCAGATCCTCCTCCAATCGCCAGACCTCGCCATCCGGTCCCCGGCCATATTTTGGCGGATCGAGCAAAATGCCGTCGTAGCGCCGGCCGCGCCGTACCTCGCGCGCCACGAACCGCGTGGCATCATCGACGATCCAGCGCACGGGCTTATCAGCCATGGCGGAGAGCGCGGCGTTCTCGCGCGCCTGAGCCACCGACTTCTTGGAAGCGTCAACATGGACGCAGTGCGCGCCGGCGGCCGCAAGCGCCAGCGTGCCCACGCCGGTATAGCCGAACAGGTTGAGGAATTGCGGTGCCGAGACACCCGCCATGCGCCCGCGCGCCCAGTGCCAGACCGGCGCCATATCCGGGAAGAAGCCGAGATGGCGGAAGGGCGTGCAACTCGCTCGGAAGCGCACATCCTCCCATGTCAGCGGCCAGCCCTCGCGGGGCACGGGCTTGTCGAAATGCCAGCGGCCGCCGCCATCCTCGTCCGACGCGGGAATGAAGCCGCCATGCGCCTCCCAATCCGCCAGCGCCGGCTGCCACATCGCCTGCGGCTCCGGGCGGATGAAGCGATAGGAGCCATAGCGCTCCAGCTTGCGACCGGCGCCGCTGTCGATCAGGCCGTAATCCGCCCAAGGCTCGGCAACGAGCGTGCTCAGATCCATGGCAGGGCCATGAGCTCAGGCGCGCGGCGTCGCATGCTCGCCGATATAGGCCGTCACGGCCTCGAAGGTCGCGGGCAGCGTCACATAGCGCTCCTCACGGCCGAACAGATCGCCAGTGCGCGAGGGGAGCGAGGGACGCACGCCGGTCGCGCGTTCCACGGCATCGCGGAACTTGGAGGGATGCGCCGTGGCGAGCGTAACCAGCGGGATCGCTGGATCGACATCGCAGGCCAGCGCTGCGGCCAGGCCGACAGCGCTGTGCGGATCGATGGTCTGGCAGGCCGCATCATAGGCCCAGCGCATGGCGCGCGCCATGTCATCGGCGTCGATGCGGGCCGAGGAGAACAGCCCGGCCGCGCCCTGGCGCTGCGCATTGGTGAGCTGCATTGCCTTCGTCGCCTCGAAGCCGCGCATCTGTTCGGCCAGCGCGGTGCCGTCGCGCCCGCCCAGATCAAACAGCAGCCGCTCGAAATTAGAGGAGACCTGAATGTCCATGCTCGGTGTCGCGGTGGGCGTCACCGTGCCCTGGCTGTAGTCGCCCGCGGAGAGCGCGCGGTGCAGGATGTCGTTCACGTTGGTGGCGACGATCAGCCGCTCGATCGGCAAGCCCATCTGGGCC
>DASRXY010000112.1:0-6503 GCA_035654035.1 Sphingobium sp.
CGCGGTTCGATCCACAGGTCGCTGCGGGCGCGCGTCGGCGTCAGGCCGGGCTCACCGTGACGGCCGGCGCGGTACTCGGCGTGCTGGTGACGCTCACCTCCATCGGCGCTGGTGCGTTGGGGGCAGTGATGCTCCTCGCGCTCTATCCGTTGCACATGACCGCCCGGCGCCTCATCGGCACGGATATCGTCCATGCCGTGCCGCTGACGGTCATTGCCGGCATGGGCTATCTGTGGATGGGGCAGGTCGATTTTCGCCTGCTCGGCTCGTTGCTCGTTGGGTCCATCCCCGGCATTGTGCTGGGCTCGGTGGTCGCCACGCGCCTCGCCGGCAATTATCTGCGGCCGTTGCTTGCGGTGGTGCTGTGCGCCACCGGCATCAAGATGCTGCTCTCCTGATGGCGCGTCACGTCGCCTTGCTGCGTGCGGTGAATGTCGGCGGCACCGGCAAGCTGCCGATGACGGAACTCAAACGCATGGGCGAGGAGGCCGGCTTTACGGCGGTGCGCACTTATATCGCCAGCGGCAATCTGCTCTTCCGCAGCGAGGCGGGAGAAGAGGCGGTGCGCGCCGCGTTGGAACAACGCCTCGCTGCCTATGCGGGCAAGCCCGTCGCCGTTTACATCCGCACCGCCGAGGCGCTGGCGGCGCTGGTCGCACGCAATCCTTTTTCGCATGGCGCGCCAAACCGGGTCGTGGCGATCCTGCTCGACGGCGCTCCGCCGGCCGACGCGCTCACGCGGGTGATAGGCCGACAGGATGAGGAGATCGTGGCGGGCGAGCGCGAGCTCTTCGTGCATTATGGCGACGGCATGGCCCGAAGTCGCCTGCGCATTCCCGCTGCCGATCACGGCACGGCGCGCAACATGAACACGCTGGCCAAGCTCGCCGAGCTGGCGGCGGCGCTGTAGGCGCTATTCAGTCTGGTGGCCCCTAAATGGCGCCTTTTTGCGCTGACTTCTATCTGCGGGGGAACAGGGGGAGCACGCTCACAGGCCGCCTCAGGAGCCGCCATGCTCCTGCGCAGGGCGGAACCCAGGACGGTGATGCGCAGTGCCTATCGCGCCAGCAGCGCCGCCCGCGCCGCCGCATAGTCCCGCGCCAGCCGGTCGATAAGCGCGGCGGCGGATTCGACAGCGTGGACGGCGCCCACGCCATGTCCCGCACTCCAGATGTCGCGCCAAGCCTTGGCGGTGCTGCCTGAGGCGAAATCCATGCCCAGATTGCCGGTCGGCAGCGCATCGGGATCGAGGCCCTGCGCGTGGATGGACGCGCGCAGATAATTAGCCGGCAGTCCGGTAAAATAGGGTGAGGTGACGATGTCGGCCGCGCTGGCGGCCACTACGGCTTGCTTTTGGGCGAGGGTGGCGGAGGCTTCGCGGGTCGCGATGAAGGGTGAGCCGATATAGGCAAAGTCCGCGCCCATGGCCCGCGCCGCCAGAATGCCGGCGCCGGTCGAAATGGCACCGCCGAGCGCGATCGGCCCGTCATACCAGGCGCGCGTCTCGCTCATCAGTGCGAACGGGGACTGGGCGCCGGCATGGCCACCCGCGCCGGCGGCGATGAGCACCAGTCCGTCCGCGCCCTTTTCCACGGCCTTGCGCGCAAAGTGCTGGGTCGTGACATCGTGGAAGACCCGGCCGCCCCAGCCATGGACGGCGGCGTTCACGTCCGCCCGCGCGCCCAGCGAGGTGATGACCAGCGGCACGCGGAAACGGGCGCAGACGGCGAGGTCCTCCTCAAGCCGGACATTGGAGCGATGGATGATGAGATTGACCGCATAAGGCGCGGCCAGCGCTTGCGGCTGTGCGGCGTCATGCGCAGACAGCGCGGCTTCGATCTGCGCCAGCCAGTCCTCCAGCCGATCCGTTCCGCGGGCATTTAAGGAGGGGACTGCACCGATGATGCCGGCGGTGCACTGGGCGATGACGAGTGCGGGATTGGAAATGATGAACAGCGGTGCGCCGATCACCGGCAGCCGCAGTCCGCGCGCGAGTTGTCCAGCCAATGTCCGCATCTCTCCCCCGCGCAATCCGTTGCATGCGATGACGTTCACGTCAACCTGGGGCGGGCGTTTCCGGCCTGTTTACCATGGGATGCTAGGTTGGCCGCCATGAACGAGAGACAGGCGGAGCGAGGCGGACTCATGCGAGTTCTGGCGGGGCAATGGCTGGGCCGATTCGGGCCGCGCCGTCGGCGGACCATGGCCGTTCCCCGGCCGCTGGTGGCGAGCCGTGACCTGCCGCCGCCGGTCGGCTTCGCGTCGTCCGCCCTGCCGCGTTCGCCCGAGCCCATGCCGGAGGAGGCGCTCGTCTTCGCGCAGGAGGCAGCGACGCGGCGCCGCGCGCCCGCCCCATCCTGCGATGCCCCCTCCGGCAACGCCGTGCCCGGGCCGGGGAGCCCCGCGTTGTCGTCGATTGCGACCGGCGCCGATCTGCGCGCGCTGCTGGAACGCTTCGAGCGGACCACGCGTCGGCGCCAAGCGCTGGATCAGGGGGCGCAGGCCCGTAACCGCCTGGTCGAGCGGCTCGCGGCCGGCCGCGCGCTACCGGCTATCCGGCCGACGTTGCGCCTCGTGTCCGGCGCGGCCGACACCCGCGACCGGGTCAGCACGGCCCGCCGGCACGCGGAGGAGGCGCAACGGATCGACCGCGCCATGGACGAGGCGCTGGTTAGCGCGCTCGGCACGTTGCGGCGTCTCCGCGCGCTGGCGCGGGACTGACCGGCGCGCCGTTACCAGTCTTCGATGGTGAGCGCCGCCACATCGATGAGCCGGGCACCCTCGGCGTCTGTGCGCAGCCGGTCCACCGTCATATCGGCCACAATATGACCGGTAATGGCAAACTCAGCCTCCGGCAAAGCCCGGGCCAGTGCCGTGGCGCGAGCCGCGGCATCCGCACCGGCGATGCGCAGCGTGAAGCGATGCTGCGCGCCGAGGAAGGTGGCGCTGCACCACGGCCTGAAGCCCGCATCGCCCAGCGTCGCGTCGGCGCCGGCCATGGCCAGCAGGGCGCGGGCGAGGCGGCCATGACCGTCGCGCCGTTCCGGCCGCGGCGTGGCGGGGCGGATGGACTCGCTGGGCCGGCGCAGGATGCGCAGGCGGCGGCGCCCCGTCTGTCGGACGGTGGCGGGCGAGGTGGGAAGGGAGGCGCTCATTGCACGGTGCTCCCCTCGTGGCCGTCCATGAAATGCTGCAACCGCCGCTTCATCCGATCGGAGGGTTCGCGTCCCTTGCGCAGGTCGAAGACGAGCCTGGGGTCGCGCGCGGCCTGCCGGCCGAAAGCGGTTGGCGCCATGCCGGTCCGCTGGAGGAAACGTTCGATGCTGCGCAATGTGGACATGATTCGGCTGGCTCCCTTGACCGGCTCGGTGGATGATTCGGGGTAGGAAAGTTCCTACTTTGTTCAACGCCATGTCCTACATGTCTAGGAAAAGTCCTATCGATACGGAGTCCGATATGGATGCAGACGATGCCCGCGCCAATCTGGACCGGCTCATCCGTGAGCGGGGCGAGAATTATGGCGCCATCTCCCGGCTGCTCGGGCGTAACGCGGCCTATATCCAGCAGTTCGTGAAGCGTGGCACGCCGCGCAAGCTGGATGAGGCGGACCGGCAGCTCCTCGCCCGCTACTTCAATGTGGAGGAAGCGCTGCTGGGCGCCGTCCCAACAGCGGGCGCCGGGCAGCGCGAGTTGTGCGCTGTGCCCCGCCTCGCGCTCGGCGCCTCGGCAGGGCCCGGCGCGCTGGATCAGGACGAGCAAGCGGCCGGCGCCGTGGCGTTCGACGCACACTGGCTGCGCGCGCTGGGCGGCCGGCCGGACATGCTCTCGATCATTCGCGTCGACGGTGAATCCATGGCACCCACGCTGGGCGACGGCGACGATATCATGGTTGATCGGGCCGACGGCGCCGAGCGGCTGCGCGACGGCATCTATGTGCTGCGCATGGACGATGTGCTGATGGTCAAGCGGCTCGCGCTCACGCCACGGCGCGGCTATCTCTCGATCCGCAGCGACAATCCGCTCTTCCCCGATTTCGAGGATGTGGAACCCCGGGCCGTTACCATTGTCGGCCGCGTGATCTGGACCGGTCGGCGCGTGCGCTAGAGATGCTTCGGTTTTGATTGAACGGAAGCATCGCCAGATTATCCGTCGCGTGCCCTGATTTCCGAACCGATCACTGGCTCAATCTGGCCCAAATCCCTCTAACGCCGGCTGCCGCTCCTACCCCTCGTCCGTTCGTGGACGGTCGCTGTCCTCACCCGCGCGGCGCAGCCGGCAGGGCACGATGCTCGCCGGATCGGCGGGCTTGCCGGCGCCGGGAGTGAAACGCGCCATATAGCCGCCGGCAGAGGGGCGCTCCATGAAATCGATCTGCACGAAGCCCACTGCCGCGAACTCGCAGCGCAGCAGCTCGGGTGGCATGCCATGCTCCTCGGGTGCGCGGTTGGGCTCCACCACGATCACTTCGCCGTCCGGCTTGAGCGCGGGATAGAGATGCCACAGAAAAGCATAAGGCTCGGCGATCTCGTGATACATGTGGACCATGAACACGCGGTCGAAGCTGGCCGCGGGCAGGCGCGGGTCATCCGGCGTGCCGAGTTTCACCGAGACATTGTCCCAATTCTCGCGCGTCACGCGCCGGGCCAGCGCGTCGATCACTTCGGCGACGATGTCCTCGGCGAGCACGCGCCCTTCCGGACCCACGCGCCGGGCGAGGCGCACCGTATAATAGCCCTCGCCCGCGCCGATGTCGGCCACTGTCATGCCCGGCTTGATGCCGGCATGGTCCATGATGTCCTCAGCCTCGTGCACGCGATCGCGCGCTTCCTCGGTGGACCAGCGGGTGGAGATGATCGGCGCGACCGGGCGGTCTGCGCGCGGAAAGGGCTGCGCCGCTTCCGAGCGGCCGTCGCGCGGCGCGGCCATGTCGTCGCAGGCGGCGAGCGCAAAAAGGGAGGCGAAAGCCAGCGGCAGGGCGAGCAGCAGTCGTACGGCGCTCCCCATGTGCCGCATCAGTCGACGTCCTCCACGTCCACCTTCTCGCCGGTGACGCGCTGGGAAAGCGCGGCCGCCATGAACGGATCGAGCGCGCCGTCGAGCACGTCGTCGGGCGCGGTGGACGTGACGCCGGTGCGCAGGTCCTTCACGAGCTGATAGGGCTGGAGCACATAGGAGCGGATCTGGTGGCCCCAGCCGATCTCGGTTTTGGCGGCATATTCACCGCTTGCCTTTTCCTCCCGCTCGCGCAGCTCCGCCTCGTAGAGCCGGGCCTTGAGCATGTTCATGGCTGTGGCGCGGTTCTTGTGCTGGGATCGGTCGTTCTGGCTGGCGACGATGATGCCCGAGGGAATGTGGGTGATGCGCACCGCCGAATCGGTGGTGTTGACGTGCTGCCCGCCCGCGCCGCTCGCGCGATACGTATCCATCTTGAGGTCGGCCGGGTTGATCTCGATCTCGATATTGTCGTCGATCACCGGATACACCCATACGGAGCAGAACGAGGTGTGTCGCCGCGCCGAGCTGTCATAAGGGCTGATGCGCACCAGGCGGTGCACGCCGCTCTCGGTCTTCGCATAGCCATAGGCGTTCTGGCCCTTGATGAGCAGCGTCGCGGACTTGATGCCGGCCTGCTCGCCGGCCTGATAGTCGACCAGCTCCACCTTGTAGCCATGCTGCTCAGCCCAGCGCTGGTACATGCGCTGGAGCATTTCGGCCCAGTCCTGGCTCTCGGTGCCGCCGGCGCCGGCGTGGATTTCCAGATAGGTGTCGTTGCCGTCGGCCTCGCCGGAGAGCAGCGCGGCGACCTTGTCTTTGTCTGCCCGCTCAGCGAGCACGGCCAGCGCGGCGATGCCGTCCGCGACCATGCCCTCGTCATTCTCGGCCTCGGCCATCTCGATCAGCTCGACCGTGTCGCGCATGTCCTTCTCGATGGCGCGGGTGGCGCTGATCGCCGCGTCCAGCCGCTGGCGCTCGCGCATCACGTCCTGCGCCGCCTTCTGGTCGTTCCACAGCGTGGGGTCTTCCACGCGCGCGTTCAGCTCGTCGAGCCGGCGCAGCGCGCGGTCCCAATCGAGGAAGCGTCGCAGCAGCGCGAGCGCGGCCTCGATATGGTCGACATGGGCTTGCGCTTCGGCGCGCATGGGCGGGCTCCGTCAGAATTCCGTGGCGCGACCCTCTATAGGGCCAAGCGCCGCCCGATGCGATGCCCTGCGGCGAAGGTCAAGGGGCGGGGCGCGCATAAGGGGTATGGAATGCCATCGTGGGGATGTGACCTAAACCTTAAGGAGATCAAACAAGGGATCGAACGCATAGCGCACGGCCCGGCGGCCGGCCGCGAGAGGCCTCAATCTGGCATGGTGACAAAATAAGCTAGCATTCCGCCATCAACGCCGTGGGCGCTAGGGGTGTAGCCCCCACCTTCTCAATAAATCCCGCCCTGCTCCCCGGCGAAATCGCGGCTTTGTTCCGCTCGGGCGGCGCGGGCTGCTTCGGCGCGGGCGGCG
>DASRXY010000113.1:0-9371 GCA_035654035.1 Sphingobium sp.
CTGTGCCGCAGGCGGCGGTCTCCCCACAGCTCGCCATGGCACGCTTCTGCGCCTCGGGCGGGTTCGCGACGCATCTGCGCCACCTGCGCACTGTCCATGCGCACCGCCGCGCGCTGTTGCTGGCGGCGGTCGAGCGTCACATGGCGGGCCTCGTCGAGCTGGTCCACGCACCAGAAGCAGGCCTGCGCGTGGTTCTCTCGCTGCCGGCAGGCACCGACGATATGGGCCTGGTGATTGCCGCCCATGCCATTGCGGTGAAGGCCGAGGCCCTCTCGGGCTGCTTTGTCGACCGGCCCCGTCGAAGTGGGTTGGTGCTGGGCTTTGGCTCCACGCCGGAGGAAGAGATCGAGCCGGCGGTCAAGCGGCTGGCGGTACTGGTCGACGCGCATCTGAACGACCGCGGCGGCGCCCTGTCGCGCGCGTAGACAAGGACCGCCTGAGCACTGGTCTTATCCAGTTTCGCGAAAGCGGCCCTACTGGCCTGGGCCCTGCGCTGATAGCTGCAACCAAAATGTGAATATGAAATCACAATTAGGGGGAGATGCCATGTCCATATCCTTGCGAGGAGCGCGCGCGCTCCGCCGCTCCATTCTTGCCTCGGCCAGCCTCACGGGGCTCGCGGCCAGCGCGCCGGCGCTGGCGCAGGCCAGTGCCGCGGGAGCCAGCGAGGAGATGCAGGCCATTGTCATCACCGGCTCGCGAATCGTGCAGACGGGCATGGATACACCCGTGCCAGTGACGGCCGTGCAAGCCGACGAGCTCAAGGCCATGGACCCGACGACGCTTATCAACAGCGTCAGCCAATTGCCTCAATTCTATGGCAATCAGACGCCGAACAACTCGGCCTTCTTTACACGCGCCGGCACCGGCAATCTCAACATGCGCGGCCTGGGGGCCAACCGCACACTGACGCTGCTTAACGGCCGCCGCATGGCCTCTTCCAGCGCGTTCGGCGGTGTCGACATCAACATCTTTCCCGAGGCGATGATAAAGGGCATCGAGACGGTCACTGGCGGCGCTTCGGCAGCCTATGGCACGGACGCCGTCGCCGGTGTGGTCAATTTCCTGCTCGACACTCGCTATGAGGGCCTATCGCTGGAAGTGCAGGGCGGCATGACGTCGCGGGGCGATGGGGGCAATTACGAGGCCTCCTTCGCCTTTGGCACGCGCCTGGGCGAACGGGGTCACTTCCTCATCTCCGTCGAGCGCGCCGAGCAGGAAGGCATTCACAATTATGTCGGCCGCAACTGGTATCAGGGGTGGGGTGCCGCGCAGGTCGGCGGCATCTGGCGGGGCTACCCCCATATGAAATCGATGAACGGCTCGTTCGACGGCATCATTCTTGCGCCCGGCACGGCGATTCAGGGCCTGAAGTTCGACCGCAACGGCAATGTCTCGCCGTTTGTGCCGGGAGCAGTCGCAACACCCATGAATCCGGATGGCAGCGTGAACCTGAATGCCATCGGTACACCCGGCGCGCGCACCGTGGGCGGCGATGGCGACGATCTGGGCGGCGACCCGACCGAGCCCTTCACGCTCTGGCCGGATACTGACCGCTCGGCCATCTTCGCTTATGCCGATTATGAGATCGGAAATAATTTCAAAGTGTTCGCGCAATATGTTCGCGGCACAAATCATCTCTGGCAGTGGAACACGCCGCGCGGCTCGCTGCTGGGGCAGCCGACCGCGATCACCATTTTCCAGGACAATGCCTATCTACCAGAGGCGCTGCGCCAGACGATGATCGACAATGATATCGCGTCCTTCTCGCTCCGTCGCACCGGCAGCCTGAAGGATATCGGCAATGCCTATTTTGAGGATTGGACGACCCAGAATGTGGGGACGGTCGGCTTCGAGGGCACGCTGCGCACCGGCGGCTTCCTCGATAACTGGAGCGTGCAGGGCTACTACCAATATGGCCACAGCAAGCGCGTCTGGGATCAATATGGTATGCGCGTCGACCGCATCTTCGCGGCGGTGGATGCCGTAGACGACAGCAATGGCAACATCGTCTGCCGCGTCTCCACCTTCGCGGGCGGGGCCGAGGCCTTCCCCGGCTGCCAGCCGCTCAACCTGTTCGGACGCGGTAACGCATCGCCTCAGGCTGTCGACTATGTGCTGGGCAATGATGTGGGCGAGCAGATTAGCACGCCGCTCTTCTTCGCCAATCTGGGCTTTACCGGCGAGACCGACAGCTACACGGCCACCAAGGCGAAGCGGAACATCACCACCTTCCAGCAGCATCTGGCCGAACTCTCGCTCTCCGGCACGCTGTTCGACAACTGGGCCGGGCCGGTGTCGCTCGCCCTTGGCGGCGCTTATCGCCGGGAGTCGATCTACCAGGTCGTGCGGGATTCGACGAACCGCGCATCGAACCACGATAGCCCAGCCGCGGGCGGCTTCACGCCGGTGCGCTGCAACGATCCCACCATTGGCCTGCGCGGCGTGAGCGTGCCGGATTGCGGCAACACCGTGGGCTATCAATATTCCAAGGTTTCCAACATCCAGGGCAGCACCACGGTCAAGGAAGCCTTTGTCGAGACGCTCTTCCCGCTGGTCTCCGAGCAATCATGGATGAAGCAGGCGAGCCTGAGCGCGGCGGGGCGCTGGGCCAATTATTCCGGTGCGGGGGACATCTGGGCCTATAAGATCGGCCTCGATCTTGCCTTTTCCAACGCTATCCGCCTGCGCGGCACCTATTCGCGCGACGTGCGCGCGGGCAATCTCTCCGAGCGTTTCGACAAGACCGGCGGCGCCGCCAATGTGGACGATCCGCGTACGACCGACGTGCAGGAGGCCATTCCTGTCACCATCTTCTCGGGCGGCAACCCGGCGATCAAGCCGGAGAAGGCGGATACCTTCACGGCTGGTGCGGTGTTCGAGCCCGGCTTCATTCCCGGCTTCTCGGCCTCGGTCGACTGGTATCGGGTGAGCATCAAGGATGCGATCGGCCGCGTCGGCACCAACGAGGTGCTGCGGCGCTGCCTGATCGACAACGATCCGCAGTTCTGCAACCTGGTAACGCTGGTCAGCGATGTGCCCAGCCTGATCGGCGACCAATATGTGAATGTCGCCAAGTCGCAGGTGGAGGGCGTGGATGCCGAGATTGCCTATCGCCGCGGCGTCCGGCTGTTCGGCGGCGATGAATCCATCGCCACGCGCCTTTTCGCGTCCTGGCTCATCACCCGGTCGGATACCGGGGCGCCCAATGCCGCCAATCCCAATGGCGTGACCACCAGTTTCGACGGGCTCACCGGTATCGCGCCCGATACCGGCGCACTGGGCATGTTCCCCAGCTTAAAGATGACCGGCAGCCTCACCTATCGCAATGGCGGGTTCACGACCTTTTTCAACGGCCGCTATATTGGCAAAGGCAAGAACGCCCATCTCATCAGCGGCCAGCCCGCGCAGGTGGGCGTCAACATCGCCGACAATTCCGTGCCGGGTATTTTCTATCTCGACATGCGGCTGAGCTACCGCGCCGAGATCGCCAATGCCGATGCGGAAATTTTCCTCTCCGTCACCAACCTGCTCGACAAGGACCCACCGATCACGCCAACCTTCGCGGCCTTCACCGGCTATGCGACGCAGGCGAACGTGTCGCTGTTCGACGTGCTGGGACGGCGCTGGGTGATCGGCGCCAAGGTGAAGTTCTAGAGAGGGAGGGCGCGCTCGGGCGGCCGGTCGAACACTGATCGTCTGAGCGGACGGGCCCGTCCCGGCCTCTCGCGGCGCGCCCGACCTGTTTGGGTCCGCCTTGTGCCCCCGTGCGGGTGGCGAAGGTGAAAAGGATGAGTCGGGCGCTTGCCAAAAGCGGTCCCAGGCACCAACAAGCGAGCGCACGTCCCGCAACGGATCGGCCCCGCCGTTCCGTGCGCGGGCTATCTGTCTGTCCGGGCCAAGGGAGAGAGCCGAACATGAAAACACGCGCCGCCGTCGCTTTCGAGGCGAAGAAGCCGCTTGAGATCGTCGAACTCGATCTGGAGGGCCCCAAGGCGGGGGAAGTGCTGGTTGAGATCATGGCGACCGGCATCTGCCACACCGACGCTTACACGCTGGACGGGCTGGACAGCGAGGGCATCTTCCCCTCCGTGCTCGGCCATGAGGGCGCGGGCATCGTCCGCGAGGTCGGGGCTGGCGTCACCTCGGTGAAGCCCGGCGACCATGTCATCCCGCTCTACACGCCCGAGTGCCGCCAGTGTAAATCCTGCCTCTCGGGCAAGACCAACCTGTGCACCGCGATCCGCACGACGCAGGGCAAGGGTCTGATGCCGGACGGTACGACCCGCTTCTCCTACAAGGGCCAGCCGATCTACCACTATATGGGCTGCTCGACCTTCTCCAACTTCACCGTGCTGCCGGAGATCGCCGTCGCCAAGATCCGGGAGGATGCGCCGTTCAAGACGAGCTGCTATATCGGCTGCGGCGTGACCACGGGTGTCGGCGCGGTTATCAATACCGCCAAGGTGCAGGTGGGCGACAATGTCGTGGTCTTTGGCCTCGGCGGCATTGGCCTCAACGTGATCCAGGGCGCGCGCCTTGCCGGCGCCAACAAGATCATCGGCGTCGACATCAACCCGGACCGCGAGGAATGGGGCCGCAAGTTCGGCATGACCGAGTTCCTGAACTCGCGCGGCATGAGCCGTGAGGATGTGGTCGCGCGGATCGTGCAGATGACCGATGGCGGCGCGGATTACACCTTCGACGCCACCGGCAACACCGATGTGATGCGCACGGCGCTGGAAGCTTGCCATCGCGGTTGGGGCACCTCGATCATCATCGGCGTGGCCGAAGCGGGCAAGGAGATCGCCACGCGCCCGTTCCAGCTCGTCACCGGCCGCAACTGGCGTGGCACGGCCTTCGGCGGCGCCAAGGGCCGCACGGACGTGCCCAAGATCGTTGACATGTACATGACCGGCAAGATCGAGATCGACCCGATGATTACGCACGTCATGGGCCTGGAAGAGATCAACACCGCTTTCGACCTCATGCATGCCGGCAAGAGCATCCGTTCGGTGGTCGTGTACTGACGATCTGATTTCCTGCGTCGCCCCGCCGGGCCTGAGGCCCGATCCTGCGGGGCAACGCGCCTTTTTTCCTCCACCTGCTCAACAAGGAGAGACTGCAATGTTCACGCACGTCATGGTCGGCGCCAAGGATGTCGCCCAGTCCAAGGCCTTCTACGATGCCACGCTGGGCGCACTCGGCGCCGCGCCGGGCAATGCCTTCGGCCCGGGCCGGGTCTTCTATAATCACAATGGCGGCACCTTCGGCTTCGGCCCGCCGGCGGACGGCAAGGAAGCGTGCCATGCCAATGGCGGCACCATCGGCTTCGCCGCTCAGAACAAGGCACAGGTGGACGCCTGGCACGCGGCCGGTCTCGCCAATGGCGGCACCTGCGAGGGGGCGCCGGGCAAGCGCCCGCAGGCACCGGGCAATGCCTATGGCGCCTATCTGCGCGACCCGACGGGCAACAAGATCTGCACCTTCTGCCAGCTTCCCGAAGGCGAATAAGGCGGATTGCCGCGTTCGGACCGGCTGGCGACATGAGGTCGCCGGCCGGCCCGGCGTGGACAGGAATGACAAGGGAGACAGGGCTTGTTCAGCCATCAGACGCTCGGATCGAACGACATTGAGCGGTCGAAGCGCTTCTACGATGCGCTGTTCGCGGCCATGGGCGGCGCGCCCGGCACTATCGACGCAAAAGGCCGCCTCATCTATACGCATGACGGCGGGCGGCTCATCATCACCCGGCCGGTCAACGGCGAGGCGGCGAGCCATGGCAATGGCAGCACGCTCGGTCTGGCGATGACGAGCCCGCAGCAGGTCGATGCCTGGCACGCGGCCGGCGTCGTCCATGGCGGCACGAGCTGCGAAGACCCGCCCGGTATCCGCGAGGCGACCGAAGGACGCCGGCTCTATCTCGCCTATCTGCGCGATCCCGACGGCAACAAGCTGTGTGCGCTTCACCGGATCAGTTGAGGAGGAACGGGCGATGACCGCCGAAACGACGCTGGAAACACTCTCGACCAACAAGGCCTTTGGCGGCGTGCAGGGTGTCTATCGCCATGACTCGCGCGAGACCGGCACGGCCATGACCTTCGCCGTGTTTGTGCCGGAGCATGCGCCGGGCGAGACGTTGCCGGTGCTCTGGTATCTTTCCGGCCTCACCTGCACCCACGCCAATGTGATGGAGAAGGGCGAGTATCGCCGCGCCTGCGCGGAGCAGCGCATCATCTTCGTTGCGCCGGACACCAGCCCCCGCGGACCGGCGCTCGATGGCGCGGACGTGCCGGACGATGCCGAGGGCGCCTATGATTTCGGCCTGGGCGCCGGCTTCTACGTGGATGCGACGCAGGCGCCCTGGTCGACGCATTACCGCATGCGCGCCTATGTCGAGCAGGAACTGCCGGCGCTGGTCGCAGCGCACTTTCCCGTCGACATGGACCGGCAGGGCATTACCGGCCACAGCATGGGCGGCCATGGCGCGCTCACCGTGGCGCTGCGCAATCCCGGCCGCTTCCGCTCCGTCTCCGCCTTCGCGCCCATCGTCGCCCCGAACCAGGTACCGTGGGGCGAGAAGGCGCTCGGGGGCTATCTGGGCGAGGACCGTGCCGCCTGGGCCCAATATGATGCCTGCGCCCTCATTGCCGCCGGCGCGCGTCTGCCCGACCTGCTGGTCGATCAGGGCGAGGCCGACCAGTTCCTGGAAGGCCAACTCCGCACGTCCCTGCTGGAGGACGCCTGCGCCGCCGCCGGCCAGAAGGCGACGATCCGCATGCAGCCGGGCTACGACCACAGCTATTATTTCATCTCCACCTTCATGGGCGATCATGTCCGCTGGCATGCCGAACGGTTGAGATAAGCGGGGAGAGGAGTGGGATCGGCGTCGTTGCGGTCCCTCCACCTCGCTCCCGATGCCGTGTCTTCGCCATCCCAGCTTTCACTAGGATGACGGGGATGGCTCACGGGCGAGTCGCGCAAAAGGAGGGCGGCTTCCGACGGTGCCCCGCCATATCCTAACTGCAATCCATGCTCTCGCGCGGGCAGAGCCCCGGGCGTGCGAACGCTCCAGAGTCCATGGCCTCCGACCGTCAGCCCGTGAAGGCGGTACGCTCCTGAACTGACAGTGCTCCGGCGTGCCGGTTCTGCGCGGCGCTCAGCCCGCCGTCTGTTCCCGCCGGACCGACTCTGCTTCCTTGCGGCGCAGAAAGGGCTCGTTGAGGAAAGTGCCGAAGGGAATGAACGACGCGAAGAAGGTGCGCAGCCAGCCGAGCAGACCGAAGCGGTTGCCGGGCAGCGCCACGATCATCATCGCCACATAGGCGAGGAAGGCAAAGCCGTGCATCATGCCGACAGGGCGGATCAGCGCCGGATAATCGAACCCATATTTGAGCGGCATCGCGATGAGGAACAGCGCGAGCGTGGTCACGCCTTCGATCAGGGCGATATAGCGAAAGATCTTGAGCAAAGCGGCCTCCGGCTTGGCGAATCCGGCTGCTCATAATGGCTCGCGGGGCATTGCGCCAGTGTTGCTATTGCAACTCATTCCTGCTTTTTTTGCCTGCTTGGGCGCATGAAATTCCCTCGGCCGAGGGGCAGGCACACCACCATTGCGGCGCGGTTGGCCTCGCCCCTGATGGCTGCGGCTCTTCGCGACGCCGCGCAGGCGAGGCATGAAGGGTCGTCCTGAACTGTAAGCTGCAACGGACGGTAGTTTTGCCCTTCGTCGGCAGCTTCCGCAATCCGCACGATCCGGCGCCGCCGGGAGAACGCACCGTGAGGTCGTGCGACTTTCTACCCTGTCGAGCCGAAGGAGGTCCCGCCGCCGATGGGCGATCATTGTCGGCATCGATGCCCGCTCCGACGCGCCGGACGACGTCGCAACTCTTCCAGATCGTCGTGCAGCCGTCTCAATCCGGTGAGTCCATGAGAGCCGGTGTGCCTTGTGAGATGCGCACGGCCCCCGCGTCAAAGGTCGTGGCCACGCCTATTTGACCGGGGGTATGCAGGTTAATTGCGGAGGCTTGCGATTCCGGTAGACAAGGTCAACTCAGTTGCTAATCTGGTGGGATCGCGACACTGCCAGCATCGATCAATGGCGGGGCGCAAAGGGGAGGCGTCATTGGCGGACTGGCTGCAACAGGCGACCGAAGGATTGAGCGCGTTGCCCGCGCACGAAACGGTGCGCGACGTGCTGTGGATCGTCCCGGCCTCCCAGACTGTGCATATCCTCGCGGTGAGCGTGGTGTTTTCCGGCTCGCTGGTCATTGCGTTGCGAGCGCTGGGCCTGGCAGGCACGCACTGGACGCTTGGCCGCTGGCACCGGCGCCTTTCGCTGTGGACCGGGGTCTCGCTGCTTCTTCTCCTGCTCTCGGGCGCCGTGCTGGTGCTGGCCGAGCCGGAGCGCGAACTGCTCAACAGCTTCTTCCAGATCAAGATTCCGCTGGTCGTCGCCACGGCGCTGCTCAGCTACGGGCTGGCCCGGCAATTCGGCCGGAACGGCGATCGGCGCGTCTCGCTCGGCGTCAAGCTGGGCGCGGTGCTCGTGTTCGCCCTCTGGGCGATCATCATGGGGCTTGGCCGCTGGATCGCCTATGCCGGCTGACCTGAAGGGAATGCGGACAGCATCATGATCGACTCCATTCTCGAAGCGCTCTCCAACAGCCGCCTTGGCATCGCCATTGCCGAGGACCCGGTGCTGTTCCCCTGGATCGAAGTGGGCCATGTGCTGGCGATCACGCTGGTGTTCGGTTCGATTCTGCTGGTTGACCTGCGACTGGTGGGCCTGGCCGCGCGCGATTATCCCATTCTGAAGCTCAGCCGGACCATTGTGCCGGTGACGTGGATCGCCTTCATCATCGCCGTCATCACCGGCGGGCTGATGTTCGTCTCCAATCCTTACACATATTTCGGCAACAGCTATTTCCGCGCGAAGATCCTGCTGATGCTCGGCGCGGGCCTCAATATGGCCATCTTCCATTTCTGGACGATGCGCGGCATCCGGCAATGGGACGACTCTCCGCGAATCCCGCTTGCGGCGCGCGCGGCGGGGCTTATCTCCATCCTGCTCTGGGTCGGAGTCATCGCCTGCGGGCGATGGATTGGTTTCACCATGGCGCCCTTCTAGGTGCAGGGAACGGGCGGCGTGTGGCACGGATGAGGAGGTCACGCTGACGGAATTGAATATGGCTGCCACCCCGGGTGAGCGCGATCAGCCCATGCATCTGCGCCTTGTGAGTGCGCGGCTGATTACGCTCCTGAGACTTTTGCGGGAAAGCGGCGGGCCGCAATATGGCCGTAGCGTGGATTTGAACGGCCTCAATCGGCAGCTCATCAGCACCATCGGCACGCGTGGCGGCCTCAGCTCC
>DASRXY010000114.1:0-5385 GCA_035654035.1 Sphingobium sp.
TGATCTCGTTGGCGCCCGCTTCAATGCCGCCCGCGAAATCGCCGTTCTTGAAGCGCGGCGTGATGATCTGGCGGATGATCCGGCCGGAGAGCGCGTCGGTCAGCACCGGCTCCAGCCCGTAGCCCACTTCGATGCGCACACGCCGCTCATTGGGCGCGACGAGCAGGATCACGCCGTTGTTGACCCCCGCTTGGCCGATGCCCCAGGCGCGGCCGAGCCGATAGCCATAATCGGCGATGTCGTTGCCGCCGAGATCCCGCACGGTGGCGACTACGAGCTGCTGCCGCGTGCTCGCCTCAAACGCGGCGAGCCGGGCCTCCAGCGCCTGCCGCTGCGGCGGCGTGAGCAGCCCGGCATCGTCGACCACCCGGCCGGTCAGCTTCGGGAAGGCAGGCTGCGATTGCGCCTGGGCCTGGCTTGCCGCCACCGGCAGCAGCAGGACCAACGCGAACAGCGCGATCAGGATACGGCGCAAGATCATGGCGGCTCAGCTTCTCCGGGGCGGACGCGCCGCCTCAGCTCCCGTTGAACATGGCGCCGACATCGGGCGCGTCCTCGGCACCGGCCTTGGCCTCGAACGGAACCATCGGCTTGGCGCCGTAGACCAGCTTGGCGCCGATCATGTCCGGGAAGGTGCGGATGCGGGTGTTATAATCCTGCACTGCCTTGTTGTAGTCCTGGATGGTGATGTTGATGCGGTTTTCCGTTCCTTCGAGCTGCGTCATCAGGTCAGCGAAGCGCTCCTGGCTCTTGAGCTCGGGATATTGCTCGACGGAGACGAGCAGCCGGCCGAGCGCGCCGCTCATATTGGTCTGTGCCTGCTGGAAGGCCTGCACCTTGGCCGGATCGGACAGGTCGTCCGCGTCCAGCCGGACTTGCGTGGCGGACGCGCGTGCGTTGATGACGCTCTCCAGCGTGCCGCGCTCCAGCTTGGCGGCCTGCTGGGCCACCGCAACCAGATTGCCGACCAGATTGGCGCGGCGCTGATAGGCAGCCTGCACGTCGGCCCACTTGGCCTTGGCGGCTTCCTCGGACGTCGGGATGGAGTTGATGCCGCAGGATGCGAGCGAAAAAGCCGCCATCATGACGACGAAGGCGCGGATCAGGTTGGAGCGAAAGGGGAGGGAGGCCATGTCGGTGCGTCCTCTTCTGCAGCAGTGTATCACTTGAGTGATACGCTAAATAGGCTGTTGATCGCCGGCTTGCAACGGGATTAGCTCGGCGCCTCGCGCGGGACCGCCTCGCTGCCCCGCTCATGAAGGGAGGAACGCATCCAATGTTATCAGAATTCAAGGCTTTCATCGCGCGCGGCAATGTGCTGGACCTCGCCGTCGGTGTCATCATCGGCGCCGCCTTCGGCAAGATCGTCTCCTCCCTGACGGATGACGTGCTCATGCCGGTCCTAGGCGCGATCACCGGAGGCATCGATTTCTCCAACCGCTTCATCCTGCTCAGCGCCATTCCCGCGGATTTCCGAGGCGATCCGACCAACTATGCCGCGCTCAAGGAAGCGGGCGTGGCGATGATCGGCGTGGGCTCGTTCATCACGGCGGTCATCAACTTCCTCATCCTGGCCTTCGTGATCTTCCTGATCGTGCGTCAGGCGAACAAGATCATCGCCAAGCCCGCCGAAGAGGCGCCCGCCGGGCCCACCGAAGTGGAACTGCTCGCCGAGATCCGCGACGCGCTCAAGAAGTGAGGGCGGCGGGCGCGGTCTTTCACCAGGCCGCGTCCATGCCCTTTTCATTGGCCGCGAAATCCCTATATCTCGCTCTGCCGGCTTGTCCGGCTATGGCGATAAACTGTGGCGTGCAATAGGCGCAGCGGACCCGGGGGCGGTACCCGGCGGCTCCACCAGAAACGGCCTTTCCCTGCAGCGGAGAGGCCGGTCCTGACGGGGCCGAACTAGGATCGACGTGTGTTGAAAGACGGCATTTTCGCTCGGGCTGAGTAACCCGTTAAAGGCTCAAAACCAATAAGTGCCAACGACAACGAAGCACTTGCTCTTGCTGCGTAATTGAGGGCCTCACGGCCTGACATTACCCAAATAGAACGCGGTTGGACCCACCGGGCAACAGAAGTGGATTCCAGCGGTACGGGAGGCACCGGGCAACAGAAGCCCTCCCACCTTTTCCAGACAATCGAAGGGCGCTCAGGCTCGGCTTGATGGCCGGGCAGCGCCGGAAATCGCCACGCCATAGTGCGCACGATTTGCCTGCGGGGCGGTTTCCGGCCGTTTGTGTGACGCCGTATGACACTATGGCAGTATCTGGCACTCGCCCTGACAGTTCGACGGCCACACCCGCTTTCCGGTCGCTCCCCAAGCGGGGGCAAGGCGTCATCATCTCATCGTCATCTATCAGGCGCGCCGGTTCTGGAAGGCGTTCGCCGCCGATCGATCATTCCGCACACGCTGTTACCTCGCCATCGTCACAAAAGCGTCACTGGATCGTCACGCCCGCGCAATCGGAATCGCATCCCCCTGTCACACTCATCTCCTAGCTGCGCCGCGGCGAGGGTTGGACGGCGCGAGAGTCGCTGATCTTCCGCCCGCGCAGATTTTTCCGGACTCACCGGCAGGGAGACGACGATGACACGTGTTTCGAGGACCATCACCACCGTTCTGGCAGGCGCGTCCCTGTCCGTGCTGGCGGGCTGCGGCGCCAACGAGATTGCCTCGCCGGGCTCGGGCGGCAATGTTACTATCAACAATCCGGCGCCGACGCCCGCGCCGACGCCGACACCCACGCCGACCGGCACGCTGGTGACGGCCGCGCCGGGCTGTCCCACCATCGCCGACCCGCAAGGCCTCACTGACGACAATACCATCAGCGGGCCCACCGGCACCTGGCGCGTCTGCACGCTGCCGGCGATCATCGCCAAGAGCATCACGCTGGAGAAGATCCCGGGCGTGCTCTACCAGATCAAGGGCCGCGTCGACGTGGGCTGCGACGGCGGCCTTGCCGCGCCGACCGCCGCCGCGCCGGTTGCCAGCACCACCGTCGGCTGCACCGCCGCCAAGGGCTTTGCGCTCAACGGGGCCGGTCAGCTCACGGCCGATACCAATGTGACGCTCAACATTGAGCCGGGCGTGATCCTGTTCGCCGGCACCGGCACGTCCTGGCTGGCCGTAAACCGCGGCAACAAGATCAATGCCGTTGGCACCGAGACCCAGCCGATCATTTTCACCAGCCGTGACAACGTGCTGGGGCTCAACACGGACGCGTCGTTCAAGCAGTGGGGCGGCGTCGTGCTGCTCGGCCGCGCGCGCATCACCGATTGCGACTTCGGGTCGGTCGGCGCCGGCACCTGCGAGCGCAAGACGGAAGGCTCCGCCGACCCGGCTGTCTTCGGCGGCACGGACGACACCTACAATGCCGGCACCATGAAATATGTGCAGATCCGCTATTCCGGCTATGTGCTGGGGGCGGATAAGGAGCTCCAGGCCCTCACCACCGGCGGCGTAGGCGCCGACACCACGCTTGAGTATATCCAGAGCCACAACAGCTCGGACGACGGCGCGGAGTTCTTCGGCGGCACCGTGAAGATGAAGCACTTCATCGCGACCGGCGCGGACGACGACAGCCTCGATATCGATACCGGCGTGCAGGGCTTCTTCCAGCATGTCCTCATCATCCAGCGTCCCGGCCAGGGCGATGCGCTGATGGAGATCGATTCCAACGGCTTCAATGGCGACACGCCGCGCCAGAAGAGCATCATCGCCAACTTCACGGCGATCCAGCCGCAGGTGAGCAGCAACAACGAGGGTGAAGACCAGGCGGCGATCCTCGTGCGCGGCAACGCGGACGTCACGCTGGTGAACGGTCTTATCGTGACGCCGAACAACGAGTGCCTCCGCATGCATGGCAACGGCACGCTGGCGCAGCGCGCCACGCTCGTCGCGCACGCGGTGGCAATGCAGTGCAATAGCACGAAGTTCCTGGGCACCGGCGCTGCGGGCGTGGAGTTTACCGCGGCTGACGTGGAGGCGGCCTTTACCGCCGGCACGGGGAACAACACCAGCTTCACCCCGACGCTCGTCAGTCTGTTTGTGAACGGCACGGCCGAGGCGAGCGTGACAGCTTTCGACGCCAAGACGCTCGATCCCTTCTTCGATACGACCACGCACATCGGCGCGGTCAAGGACGCCTCGGACAACTGGTACAAGGGCTGGACCTGCAACTCGAGTTACGCGCCGTTCGACGATACCGCGAACGTGAACCGTAGCTGCACGTCGCTGCCTACGACCTGACGATCGGTCTGAGACGTGGGGCGGGGAGGCGCTGTTGCCCTCCGCCCCGCGCCCTTCCTGCACGTTTCTTTAGGGGATAGATTATGGCAACGCCGCTTCGTTTTGCCGGCCTGCTTTTGATGACCAGCGCGCTCGTTGCTCCGGCGGCGCTTGCCCAGACACCCGCTGTCGCCGCGGATGCCCATGCGGCCGACCCGGCGAATGCGGATGATGTGGGGACCGAGGCGCCAGACGTCTCCATCCCCGGCGGCGGCGGTGCCATCGTCGTCGTCGGCCGCCGCAATGCCAATCTGGAGAAAAGCTCCGCCTCCGTCGTCTCGGTCCTCTCTTCGGCGGAAATCGCCCGAACCGGCGAAGGGAATATCGCCGGTGCGCTGGGCCGCGTGACTGGCCTCAGTGTGGTCGGCAACGGCTTTGTCTATGTGCGCGGCCTGGGCGATCGCTACTCGCTGGCGCTGTTGAACGGATCGCCGCTGCCCAGCCCGGAGCCGCTCAAGCGCGTCGTTCCGCTCGATCTTTTCCCCACCAACATCGTCTCTTCCTCCATGGTGCAGAAGAGCTACTCGCCCAATTTCCCCGGCGAGTTCGGCGGCGGCGTCATCAACCTGACGACCAGCGCCGTGCCCAGGGAGAGCGCGCTCACCATCAGCGCCGGTATCGGCGCCAACAGCGAGACCACGGGCCGGGTCGGCTATGTCCATTATGGCAGTGCAACCGACTGGACCGGCTTCGACAATGGCGCGCGCAACACGCCGCCGGCGCTTGCGGCCTTCCTTGCCAGCGGAGAGCGGATCAGCAGCGGCAATGTGGATAGCACCGCTATCGCCGCGCAACTTGTCAACAGTCGCAACGGCGTGGTGCAGCGCTGGGGCCATGTCGCGCCCAATTTCAGCGGGACGTTGTCGGGCGGCACGGCGTTCGCGCTGGGCGAGGCGACGCTCGGCGTCATCGCCACCGCCGGCTATAGCAACAAATGGCAAACGCGCGACGCCATCCAGCAGCGGTCGCTCTCCACCGATCTTTCCGACCTTGAATCGGATTTCGAGCGCGTCTCCACCGACAACCGCGTCGTCGTCAACGCCCTGTTGGGCCTGGGCCTGGAGGTGGACGATCACAAGGTGCGGTGGACCAAC
>DASRXY010000115.1:0-14326 GCA_035654035.1 Sphingobium sp.
TGGCGAGCAGCTCCTTGGCCTGATATTCATGGATATTCATGGGCGGCGGCTTCCTTGCGATGAGTGATTTGGAGCGGCTCTATCGCAAGCGGCGCGCAAACGGTCCGCAAAGTTGCGAAATCGCCGTGCCTCAGAGCGCGATGGCGCAATCGATCGCGGCCGACGTGGTGATGCGCAGAATCTCCGGGTCGCCCAGCGCGCGCAGGTGATGGGTGAGCTTCTCGTAGCTGGTGCGGCGCGGATCGAGCTTGCTGGTTTTGGCAAGCGACCGCAGCTTCATGAGCTGGCCGGTGCTGAGCTGCCGCGCCATTGGCTTGGCCATGCAACTCGCCATCGGAAGCGTGAGACCGGCGGAGACGAGCCCCTCTCGCAACTGGCGCTCGGCCCCGCCACAGGCGGCGAGCGGCAGCAGCGCACACAGCGCGGCAAGAGCGGGCAAGCGGGAGCGACGGCGGATCATCGTGGCATGAGATAGGGGAGTGGACGGAAGGCGCAAGAGGGCCCATGCCAGTCCCCTGGCGTGGGAGGCGGGAGCAACCTTCCCTGCGTGCTGGCATTATCGCCACGGCCGCACTCGAATGGCCGGATAGACAGGAGCAGACCGGATGGAACGCATCTTCACCCACATCGCCGGCCGTATGTCCACCTGGGCGGGCCAGCCCATGGCCTTCGTGCTGGCCATAGGTGCAGTGATCGTCTGGATCGTCAGCGGGCCGCTCTTTCAATGGTCTGATACCTGGCAGCTCGTCATCAACACCGGCACCACCATCATTACCTTCCTGATGGTGTTCCTCATCCAGAATGCGCAGAACCGCGATGCGAGCGCAATGCAGGTAAAGCTCGACGAACTAATTCGCGCCGTGGTGGACGCGCGCAACGACTATATCGGCATCGAACATCTGACCGATGCGGAAATCTGCACCATCCGCGAAGCACTTGAACAGAATCTGGAGCTGGACGCCAATGTGCGCAGTGCCCGCTCGCGGGAGCTCACGCGCCTCATCACTCGCCGTTAAGTCGAGAAGATCTAAGCGAGGAGAACCGTTCCCACCGTCATTCCAGCGCAAGCGGGAATCTGTCTCCCGGCGCCTCTCACGAGCCCGCGTTCGGGGAATGACGGAAAGAGCGTCGGCGTCTTCGACGAAGGGTGCGATCCCCGCCTGGCGGCAAGCCGCCTGAGGTGCCAACAAGAACAAGCGTTTGGCCTCTCTTGTGGGGGGCGGTGATGCGCAGCAACGTCGATAGCCGAGCGGGAATAACGGCCTCGCCAGACATGCATCGACCGCAAGCTAGCATCACACTTCACGCGCGCGGTTGCGGTGACTCGCGGTTACCCGCCCTTTCGAGCCAGGGGCCGTCTATACCAGCCAAAATGAACCGGGGCGCCGCAGCGCCCCGGACCGGTTTTCCGATGTGCGTGTCCGCTCAGAGCGGCAGGGTCTCGCTGGGCCCATCGAGCTGGGCGCGCAGCGGGCCCGACGCCGAAGCCGGCTCCACGCTCACGAAATAATCGGCGGGATTGTCGAGGATTGCCTCGGCGACCTTGCCTTCCAGCTCCACGCAACCGGCCCAGTCGCCGCTGCGCGGCTGGGGCTTGAACGCCGCCACGGTCGTGCCGGCCTGGCCCTTGGCGCCCTTGCGCAGCTCGGCCGCCTTGATGCCGCCTTCGAGACCCTTGGCATTGAGCGCATAGCAGACCTTGCGCGCCGCCCAGTCCACCTGCACCGTGGCGTCGTTACCCGGCGTCGCAGCGCCCGCGGCGTTCGTCAGAGGCACCAGAATCCAGGTGCCGACCCACTTGTCCTCGGGAATCGGGCTGGCATTGGCACTGCCAATGGCAATGGCCCCGGCGGCAAGGCCGGCGGCGGCGAGGGCAGCGATCATGCGGAAACGGGGCATCCAGCTCTCTCCTTAACTCAAGACTCGAATCTCTAAACGCATTCGCAGCCGCCCGCGCGACTGCAAATTCGGACTTTGTCATTTTGCACGCGCCGCGAGGCGAGGCAAGCGGCGAAGCGCGGTTGACCTGAACAAGAGAGATTTAGGCCAAGATTCATCGGCCGGTGTGACATTGTTGCTAAAGTCATCTTTGAGCCGGAGCCACGGAGAACAAGTCCCCTCGAGCCACTGCCCGGTGCAGCTGGCCTTTTATTCACCTGTCCTCATGCTCACGACGGCAGGATTAGCTGCCAAACATGCCCAGTGGCAGCGCGCGCTAATGGTGGTCGCCGTCTCCTGCCTTGGGTAACGCATGGGGATCGACCGGCCAGGGCGGAGCAGGCGCCGGCCGCGAAACATTGGCGGGCGCATAGGCTTCCGCCAGCGGCGGGGGTGCAGGCTGAAGCGCGTGCGTGACGCGATCGATCAGAGAATCAAACTTGCCTTGCTGGAAGGCGCGATAGACGGCGGCCGAAACGGCCGCAGTGGCCATGGTAGCAATAAGAGCGCGGATCATCGGAGGCTCCTCCTTTCGCCGAGGAAACGACAGGGTGCCGTCCAGGGTTCCGGCGCACGGAGGGAATCGACGGCTGTGCGCAGCGGGCCATGGACGCATGGCGGCGCGGAGGAGGGGAGAAAGCAAGACGAAGAAAGGCGCAACCAAAACCAGCGCATGAGCAATCCGGTTTCGGTCCGGACAACCTTGTGCTCCTGCACAGGAGCACAAGGCTCAACTGAGCCGCCGGACCTTATGCGCCCCTGCCTGCGCAGGAGCATAAGGATGATTTAGCTTTGAGACCAGGTAGCGGTCGGAAGTGGGCTCCGCGCTCTTTTCTCCAAGCGCTCTTCACTCCGCCGCCTGCGCGTTGGCGCGCTCCAGCAGCGGTTGCAGATAGCGCCCGGTGTAGCTGCGCGGTTCCCTCGCCACTTGTTCGGGGGTGCCGGTGGCGACAATCTCGCCACCCTTGATGCCGCCTTCGGGGCCAAGGTCGATGACATGGTCCGCCGTCTTGATGACGTCGAGATTATGCTCGATCACCACCACGCTGTTGCCTTGGTCGACCAGCGCATGCAGCACCTCCAGCAGCTTGCGCACGTCCTCGAAATGGAGGCCGGTGGTGGGCTCGTCGAGAATATAGAGCGTGTTGCCGGTGGCGCGGCGGCTCAGTTCCTTGGCGAGCTTGACGCGCTGCGCCTCGCCGCCGGAGAGCGTAGTCGCCTGCTGGCCCACTTTCACATAGCCCAGCCCCACTTCGGCGAGCATGGCCATCTTGTCGCGGATCGGCGGCACGGCCTTGAAGAACTCGACCGCGTACTCCACGGTCATGTCCAGCACGTCGGCGATGCTGAGCCCCTTGAACTTCACTTCCAGTGTCTCGCGATTGTAGCGCTTGCCGCCACATTCCTCGCAGGTGACGTACACGTCCGGCAGGAAGTGCATCTCGATCTTGATGACGCCGTCGCCTTGGCACGCTTCGCAGCGCCCGCCCTTCACATTGAACGAGAAGCGGCCCGGCTTGTAGCCGCGCGCCTGCGATTCGGGGAGGCCGGCGAACCAGTCGCGAATATTGGTGAAGGCGCCGGTATAGGTCGCCGGGTTGGAGCGCGGCGTGCGGCCGATCGGCGACTGGTCGATGTCGATCACCTTGTCGAGATGCTCCAGTCCCTCGATCCGGTCGTGCGGCCCCGCCACGATGCGCGCGCCATTCAGGGCGCGGGCGGAGGCGGCATAGAGCGTGTCGATGGTGAAGCTCGACTTGCCCGAACCCGAGACGCCGGTGACGCAGGTGAACGTGCCGAGCGGAATGGAGGCCGTGACGCCCTTCAGATTGTTGGCGCGGGCATTGCGCAGCGTCAGCGTCTTGCCATTGCCCTTGCGGCGCTTGGCCGGCACGCCGATGGCGCGGGTGCCGTTCAGATAATCGGCCGTGAGCGAGCCGTCGCTGCGCAGGATCTCGTCGAGCGTGCCCTGCGCCACGATCCGTCCGCCATGCACGCCGGCGCCCGGGCCCATGTCCACGACATGGTCGGCGGCGCGGATTGCGTCCTCATCATGCTCGACGACGATCACCGTGTTACCGAGGTCGCGCAGGCGCTTGAGCGTAACGAGCAGCATGTCGTTGTCGCGCTGGTGCAGGCCGATGCTGGGCTCATCGAGCACATAGAGCACGCCGGAGAGGCCGCTGCCGATCTGGCTGGCGAGGCGGATACGCTGGGATTCGCCGCCGGACAGAGTGCCGGACGTGCGATCGAGATTCAGATAGTCGAGGCCGACATTGTTGAGGAAGCCGAGCCGCTCGACGATCTCCTTGAGAATGGCCTTGGCGATCTGCTTCTGCTGCTCGGTGAGGCTCTCGGGCAGCGCCGTGAACCAGGCGAGCGCCTCGACCACCGACATGCGCGTGGGCGTGGCGATGTCCGCGCCGGCGATCTTCACGGCCAGCGCCTCGGGCTTCAGCCGCGCACCCTGGCAGGTCTCGCAGGGCTGGGCCGTCTGGTACTTGCTCAGCTCCTCGCGAATCCAGGCGCTGTCCGTCTGAAGCATGCGGCGATTGAGATTGCCGATCACGCCTTCGAACGGCTTTTTCACTTCATAGGTTTTGCGGCCGTCCTGGAAAGTGAGTGTGACCGGGCGGCCGCCGGTGCCGTGCAGGATGATGAGGCGCACTTCACCCGGCAGATCGTGCCACGGCGTGTTGAGCGCGAAGCCATATTCGCGCGCCAGGCTGGCGAGCACCTGCATGTAATAAGGCGAGGGCGGGTTGGACTTGGCCCAGGGCACGATGGCGCCCTGCTTGAGCGACAGTGCCTCGTTGGGGACGACCAGCCGTTCGTCGAACTCCAGACTTTCGCCCAAGCCGTCGCAAGCCGGGCAGGCGCCCTGCGGCGCATTGAAGGAAAACAGTCGCGGTTCGATCTCGGCGATGGTGAAGCCGGAGACCGGGCAGGCGAATTTCTCGGAGAAGATGATGCGGTTGGCGGGAATGCCGGCGTTTTTCATGCCGGGAGTCGTTTTGGTGTTGCTGCCGCTCGCATCGAGCGACGTCGAGGTGCCGCCCGCGCCCGTCCCGCGTGTCTCGCCTCCGCTCGACACGAGCGGCGTGGTGGCTTTCCCAAGCTCCGCCACCGTGCCCTCTGCCAGATCGACATAAGCCAGCCCGTCCGCCAGCTTTAGCGCCGTTTCGAAGCTCTCCGCCAGGCGCTGCGCCATGTCGGCGCGCACCACGATGCGGTCCACCACCACCTCGATGTCGTGCTTGTATTTCTTGTCGAGGGTCGGCGCTTCCTCGATGGGGTAGAATTCCCCGTCGATGCGCACGCGCGTGAAACCGGCCTTCTGCCACTCGGCCAGTTCCTTGCGATATTCGCCCTTGCGGCCACGCACCACCGGCGCGAGCAGATAGAGCCGCGTCCCTTCCGGCAGCGCCAGCACGCGGTCGACCATCTGCGAGACGGTCTGCGCGCTGATGGGCAGGCCCGTGGCCGGCGAATAGGGAATGCCCACGCGCGCCCACAGCAGGCGCATATAATCGTAGATCTCGGTGACGGTGGCAACGGTGGAGCGCGGATTGCGGCTGGTCGTCTTCTGCTCGATGGAGATGGCGGGCGAGAGGCCGTCGATATGTTCGACGTCCGGCTTCTGCATCATCTCCAGGAACTGGCGCGCATAGGCCGAGAGGCTCTCGACATAGCGGCGCTGCCCTTCGGCATAGATGGTGTCGAAGGCGAGGCTCGACTTGCCCGAGCCCGAGAGGCCCGTGATGACGATCAGCGCATCGCGCGGCAGATCGACGTCGATGCCCTTGAGGTTGTGCTCGCGCGCGCCGCGCACGGAAATCTGGGTGAGACTCATGGGGGTGTTCTATCTTCGTTCCGCCGGGAAGACCAGAGCAGGAAGATAGGAGGAGCGGCGGCCTGCGGCTAGGTTGGCGACGCAAATTATCTTCTCGGCATTTCCGCGAAAGCAGGAAAACGTCCGTTCGCCGCAGACAATCCAGCGGCCTGGTGAGAGTCCCCGCCTTTACCGAAATGGCGATGGAATGGCCGTCGTACGGTTTTCCCCTCCGCTGCGGCGCTGCCCCACGGGCTGAGCGTGCCGCAGATGCTCCGGCCCAGCATTTCATTTTTGCATGTCGACGCGCTCTTGATCCGCGTCGTAGCGCCCGCCATGATGCCCGCCAGAACATAATTGAGGGGAAATAGGCGATGGGACGCACCACGCGGAGCGTGCGCTACCTTGCCCTTGCGCTGAGCGTCGGCCTGACCGCCGCGAGCATGCCCGTATGGGCGCAAGGGTCGCGGGGCTCGGGGCCATTGACGGCCGAGCAGCTCGACAAGCTGGTGCCCAAGCATCCGGGCTATCTGGGGGCGCTGGCGCCGGACAATCTCAACAAGCCGCGGCCCAAGCCGCCCTTCGATCTCACCGGAACCTGGTTCGTGGACCTTTCGGAAGGCTTCGCGAAATTCATGTTCGGGCCTCCCTATCCGCCGTTCCTGCCCGATGCGCAGAAGGCCTATGAGGAAGGGCAGGCGGCGGTGAAGGCGGGCAAGCCTTATCGCGATGCCATCGGCCAATGCTACCCGCCGGGCATGCCCATGATCATGACGCGCGTGTGGCCGCACGCCTTCATTCAGCTTCCGACCGCGATCTACATGGTCTCCGGCTTCGTCAACAGCTTGCGGATCATCTATCTGGACGGGCGCGCGTTCAGCGATCCTGACACCGTGGTCCACAGCTATAACGGCGAATCCATCGGCCATTGGGAAGGCAACACGCTGGTGGTGCAGACCAAATATATCGAGCCGGACAATCATTATATCGACACCGGCATCCCGATTTCCGACGATTTCGAGATCACCGAGCGCATCACCCTGTTGGAGGGCGGCAAGCGCATGCAGGTCGACTATATCATGACCGATCCGCAGAACTGGCAGGGCGAATGGCGCAATACCAAGCAGTTCACGCGCCAGGATTATACCGACATCGGCGAGGTGGAGTGCATCCTCGCCAACAATGCGCACCTGCCCGGCACGGACTTGGGCAACAGCCAGGTAGGCGCAATCGAAGCGGAGCCGGAGCAATGATGGGACGCGCAATCGCAAAAGGCGCGGGCGTACTGGCCGTGGCCGGCCTGATGCTGGCGGGCATGCCGGGCGCGCAGGCGCATCACAGCTTCGCCATGTTCGATCAGACCAAGAAGCTGGTGCTCAAGGGCAAGGTGGAGGAGTTCCAGTGGACCAATCCCCATGCCTTCATCGAACTCAGCGTCAACGGGCCAGATGGCAAGCCGGCGCGCTGGAGTATCGAGCTCAACAGCCCTAACAACCTGAAGCGTCAGGGTTGGGCGCGCACCTCGCTCAAACCGGGCGACGTGGTTTCGGTGACGCTCAATCCGCTCCGCAACGGGAAGCCGGGTGGGCTGTTCAACGCCGTGGTGCTGCCGGACGGGAAAGTGCTCTCCGAGGCGGCCTTCGCCTCGGGCAAGCCGGTCAACACGCCGGGTGCGAATTGAGGGAGAGGGAAATGGGCATGACGCATGCGGTGGGAAAGCGCGGGCGCAATGGGTGCAGGGGGCTCGTGCTCGGCCTTGCCGTATTGGCGGCGCTGGCAATCGGTGCTCCGACGGCCAGCGCGCATCACAGCTACGCCATGTTCGACATGACGCGCAGCGTGGATCTCAAGGGCAAGGTGGTGCAGTTCAAATGGACCAATCCGCATGCCTGGCTGGTCATTGAAGTGAAGGATGAGAAGGGCGCGCCCGTCACCTGGAATGTGGAGATGAACAGCCCCAACAATCTCATGCTGCTGGGCTGGAAACGCTCGACTCTCAAGGCCGGGGACGATGTGGTTATCACTGTCCACCCGCTCAAGGGCGAGAAGGCCGGTGGCTCGTTCATGTCGGTCACGCTGGCCGATGGCCGAAAGATGGCCGGATGACCCGGCGGGCGTTGCGCATGGCCGCTGCTCGGATTGCGCTCGGCACGGCGCTCGCCGGGCTGGTGGCGCTGGCCCCGCTCGCGGCACAGGCGCCCAGTTCGCCGCCACCTCCCGGCCTCGCACCGGGCACAGGCGCGCCCTTCCCCAAGGGGCAGGGCGCCGCGCTTGATGCGCTGCCGGATTGGGGCGGCATCTGGTTCATGCAGCGCTCGACGGACCCGGCGAGCCGGCCCGCGCCGCCCAAGCTCAAGGGCAAATACAAGGCTGCCAACGAGGCATGGCGCGCCGATGTGGCGGCCAATAACGGCGTTGCTCGCAACGACCGCTCCAATTGCTCGCCGCCGGGCATGCCGATGTTCATGCAACTGGCGCAATATCCCTATGAGTTTCTTTTTACGCCCGGCCGTGTGACCATCAATCAGGAGGCGTGGCGCCAGACACGCAAGATCTGGACCGACGGGCGCGGTCATCAAGAGGATCCCGATCCGGGCTATGATGGGGATTCCATCGGCCATTGGGAAGATGACATGCTGGTGGTGGAGACCATCGCCATCAAGGACAGCCTGCCCTTGCAGATGGGCATGACCCATTCCGACAAGCTGCGCGTCGTCGAGCGCATCCGCCTCTCGCCCACTGATCCGGACCTGCTGCTCAACGAAATGACGTTGCATGATCCCGAAGCGCTGGAGGAGTCCTGGACGGCGACATACAGCTATCGGCGAGACCGCTATGGCATGCTCTACGAGTTTGAATGCTCGGAGAACGACCGCAATCCGGTCGACGAAGAGGGCAATACCGAGTTTAGGTGACTCGGTGGCCGGTGGTCCGGCGCAGCTGTCCCAGCTTGAACCGCCTCAGGCAGCGCCATGGCGCGCGTTTCGCCACTGTTTCCATGATGGTCGTGACGAGCCGCCGCGCCGCGTCGCGCCATGCGTCTCGGCCTGTGCCTCAAATAAACTCATTTAAAATCAATCAACTGGGCGATCCGTCCCGCGCAGTGACCCGCGCTGAAGACGGCCCGATGTGGCCGCCGAGCCATGATGGCCAAATACTCTTTGGTTTGAAGCAGGAGTCATTATGGTTTTCTCGGTTTACGCGCTATTAACCGTGCAAGGGTCGCGCCGAACTGCCTGAGGGACGATGGGTAAGCGGCGGGCCGAGGTCGCCAAGGAGTTTTGCTCGTCATGGCAAAATATGAAGATATCGAAGGTTCGCTGAACCTCGACAATGCCGCATCGTCCCGCCCTCTCGCTCCCGCCGCACGCGAGGCTGCCGCGCCGCGCCGCCTGCGCTTCGATCTGGCCGAGATGGATGTCTCGTGGGAAAGCGCCACTGGCACGCTCTGGTCGTTCATGACGCCGAGCGGCGAGCCCAAATATACGCCGGCCATGCTGCGTGACCTGCGCCGCTGGCAGGTGGAGACCCGCCGGCTCGTGCAGGAAGAGGCGCTGGACTTGCGCTATCTCGTGCTGGGAAGCCGCTATCCCGGCGCGTTCAACCTAGGTGGCGATCTGGCCCATGTCGCCGGGATCATCGAGCGGCGCGATCGCGCGGCGCTCGAAGCCTATGGCAATGCCTGCATCGAGATTCTCTACCACAATCTCCAGGCGCTCTCGCTGCCCATCATCACCATCGCGCTTATCCAGGGCGATGTGGTCGGCGGCGGACTGGAATCCGCGCTGTCGTTCAACGTGCTGGTGGCCGAGCGCAATGCGCGCTTCTCATTGCCCGAGCAGGCGTTCGGCATGTTCCCCGGCGTGGGCGCCCATGCGCTGCTCACGCGCCGGCTGGGCGCGGCGCAGGCCGAGCGGCTGATGTTCAGCGGCAAGATCTACTCGGCCGAGGATATGTACGCGCTGGGCCTCGTCCATGTGCTGTGCGAGCCCGGTGAGGGCGAGGCGGCGGTGCGCGCCTATGTCCGGCAGAACGAACGGCGCCGCAATGGCCAACTCGGCGCCTACCGCGCAGCACGGATGATCGATCCGGTGACGCTGGAGGAGTTGCAGGGCATCGTGCGTATCTGGGCGGAGACGGGCATGAGTCTCACCGATCAGCAATTACGCGTGATGCGGCGGCTGGCCGGCAAGCAGGTGCGTTAACAGCGCGCCTGCGCGGCCGGCGGTGATAGCGCTTCGTTGTCATCGAGAGCTGCGTGATCCGTAGACTTCTACGCATAAGGCTGTTGAGCGTCGCCCGGCGGCAGCCACCATATCGTCGCGGACCACCACGCCGCAAGTAAGCTGCGAGGCTCAAGCCACGCTGCGGTTCCGACGGTTAGGCCGCTTGGGCGCGCCGGCCATAATCTCTTCCCGCGTAAAGCGCGCCAGGTGCTCGAGTGCGCCGGCGAGATAGGTCGGCACGGCTGCGCCTGGCATGGGCTTGGCGAAGAAATAACCTTGCCCCGCCGAACAGCCCTGCCGCACGATATATTGGAGCTGTTCGAACGTCTCGATCCCCTCGGCGACGACCGTGAGATCGAGTGAACTGGCCAGGCCCGAAATCGCCTGAATGACCGCGCGCGATTCGCTGCGTGCCTCGACATTGTTGAGGAAGGAGCGGTCGATCTTGATGATGTCGAACTGATGCTTGCACAGATGGCTGAGCGAGGAATAGCCGGTGCCGAAATCGTCAAGGCTGAGCGAGGCGCCGATGTTCTTCAGCGCATCGAGCACGTGATGCACATTGGGATCGTCGGCCAGCAGGGCCGTCTCGGTGATCTCCAGATGCAGGCGACGCGGCGGCAGGCCTGTGCGCAGCAGCGTGTTGGAAACCATTGCCGGCAGGTTCCGGTCGGTGAGCAGCGCTGCCGAGATGTTGACCGCGACGGCCTTGTCCTGCGGCCATAAAACTGCCTGCGCGCAGGCCTCCTGCAACACCCATTCCGTGATCGGGCCAATGGTGTTGCTGGATTCTGCTATGGGAATGAACAGCCCGGGTGAGATGAGGCCCTTGATCGGGTGCTTCCAGCGAAGCAGCGCCTCGAAGCAGGTGATGTGGAACGTGCGCAGGTCCACTACCGGCTGGAAATGGACCTCCATCTCGCGATTGGCGAGCGCCAGCTTGAGGTCCCGCTCAATCTGGCGGGTCTCCATCAGGCGCCGCTCCATCTCCGGATCAAACAGGCGCACGCAATTGCGGCCCGCTGCCTTGGCTTCGTAAAGCGCCACGTCGGCATGGCGCAGCATCTCGTCAGCCGTACCGGCTTGATCGGAGAGCGCGACGCCAATGGAGCAACTGATGTCCACCTGGGTCGTATCGAGCATGACGGGGCGGCGTAGCGATTCGATGAAATCGTCGGCGCGGGCGAGCGCTTCCGCCTCGCCGGCGCCGGGCAGTGTGACGATGAACTCGTCGCCGCCGAAGCGCGCCACACACCCCTGCGACTCGCGCAGGGACGAGAGGCGCTTGGCCACCACGCGCAACACCGCATCGCCCATGCCGTGGCCGAGCGTGTCGTTGATCTGCTTGAACCGATCACGGTCCAGCCACAGCACCGCGACGCGTTGCTCACCCTCTCGTGCCAGCAGCGCGTCGAGGTGGCTGTTCAGATTGGCGCGGTTGTCCAGGCCGGTCAGCGGGTCTGTCCGCGAGAGTTGCTCGTAGACCGTGGCCATGCGCAGCTTCTCCTGCCGGTCCACAAAGGCTTCCAGCACGGTCTTGTAGGTGCGCAGCGTGATGTCGGTCAGCACGGCGATGTAGAGCAGATTGGCGCCTGCCACGACGAATCCGGGCAAGGAGGGCTTGAAGAACGGTGCGAGCGTGAGCGGCAGGGCCGCCGCCAGAAGCTGGGCCAGGGCCAGCACCGGCCGGCCGGTGTTCCGACAGCAGGCACCGGCCGAATAGCCCGTCGACATGAACGCCGCGACCAGATGGAGGCGCAGGTCGTCGCTGACGATGAAGGTGCACAGCGTGAGCAGCCCCACGAAGAAAGCGTAGGCGAAGGCGCCGGCCTCGTAGATATGCTCCCAGATCTTGGCGTCGCCATCGGGCGCGCCCGGCTTGAACATGCCGAAGCTCAGGATGCGCAGCAGGCCGGTCGCCGTAACGAGCGCACCGCACAGATAGATCCAGGGCGAGGGGCAATAGAAGGCGATGAGTGCCGAGATGGATATGCCCAGCGCGGCGCCGATGACAAGCGAGAGCTGTGAGCCGTAAAGCGCCTCGATCAGCGCCACGCGCACCGCGGCGGCGAGCGCCCGATCCTCAGGCCGGACACGGAAGGCATTGAGCAGCATGGCTTCAACCTTTCGACGCGCCGGGCCCGGCGATGCGCACGAGCAGGTGGGAGTCGCGGGCGAATTCCGGAATGCGGGCATAGCGGCCGATGCAGCGGGCAAGCGGCATGGCGACGTCGAACCGCCAACGCCCGCCGTCGGCGGTCGGTAGCCAATAGTGCACCCGCCCGGTCGGGACGGCGCCCAAGATCGATCCATGTCCCGGAGACCGCATGAATGGGTTTGTGCTCTGTTGTGCTGAAGGAAGAGTTAAACTGCGCGCATTTCGGCTGCATTTTTGGCGTAAACAGCCCATTTATCCTGACGCTGCGGACCGCGTGGGTCGCTGGCGAATGGGCCCCGGGCCGTAGGGAAAAATCTGAAAATCCCTGCCTCGAGGAACAATGTTCCTCCTTTTCAAGCGCCTGTCGCAGCGCGACAGATAGCGTCGAATCCCGATGAGCACTCTACGCCCGTACACTGCGCCACATTCCATGTTGCACTGCACAAAAAATTCTGGATGTTGTGAATGGCAGGCAACGGACGCTTAACGGGCCGCTAACCAAGATGCGTGCATGGTGCCGCTGCCGAAGCAAGAGATGGAGGCGCAATTGGGTCAGCATGCAAAACCATCGGACGGGGCGATCACCATCGCGGAATTGCGCGAATTCGCGTCCTTTCCTGCCGCCACGCAGCGTTATATCCGCCGCGCGCTGGACGTTGCCTTCCATCGCGGTGATGCCATGGAAACCTGGGGCCGCGACGTGGTGGAACAGGCCAGCATCCGCGCGCAGATGCGTCTTTACGAGCGGCTCGACGAAATCAAGGCGCTGGTGCCCGATGATAGCGGCCTCGATCAGGCTGAGCCTTTCCTGGCGCCGCTCATTACGGTGAGCGCCTTCGACCTGGGGCAGAACCGGCTTGGCAGCTTTTCCTCCTATCGCTTCCTCTACGAGCGGCTGATCGGAGCGGGGGCGCGGCCCTGGCTGCCCGGCGCTTTCTGTGCTGCCGCCAGCCTGCCGCATCTCCACCCGGAGCGGCGCCGGTTGCTGCTCCAGTCGATCAGCGAGGCAGCGGCCACCGCGCCCGGCTGGTCAAACCGCGAACCAAGCTTCTACCCTGAATGGGTGGAAAAAGTGGACATCGACAAGCAGCCGAATTGACGTCGGATGACGAGAGAGGGGAAGAGGGGGCTTACGGCCCCCTTTTTGCATCTGGGATTGGGCTGATCGGTCAGGAGAGCGCACAACCAACTTATCGGCGCTGATGCGGACAAATGCGTCAGACAACGATCGCCTGTTCTTGGTTGAGCCAAGCCAGTGCTCCTGCGAAGGCACGAGCTCAGGGCGCCTAAACACGTCGGTTGCGTCCAGTAATCCCACCTTCACAGGCCGCTATCCGGATCGGCGAGCCTCTATTCCGCCGCCAGCAGCTGTTCTGCTGCGCTCAAGTCCACCGAAACAAGGCGGCTGACGCCCTGCTCGGCCATGGTCACGCCAAACAGGCGGTGCATGCGGCTCATCGTGACGGCATTGTGGGTGACAATGAGATAGCGGGTCTGTGTATCGCGCACCATGCGTTCGAGCAGGCCGCAGAAGCGCTCGATATTGGCATCATCGAGCGGCGCATCGACCTCGTCGAGCACGCAAATCGGCGCGGGATTGGTGAGGAATAGGCCGAAGATGAGCGCGGCGGCGGTGAGTGCCTGCTCGCCGCCTGAAAGCAAGGTGAGCGTGGTCAGCTTCTTGCCGGGCGGCTGGGCCATGATCTCGAGGCCTGCCTCCAACGGATCGTCGCTCTCGATCAGTTCCAGATGCGCGCTGCCGCCCTCGAACAGCGTCGTGAAGAGCCGCTGGAAATGCCCGTTCACGGCCTCGAAGGCCGCGAGCAGCCGCATGCGGCCCTCGCGATTGAGGTGGCCGATGGAGCCGCGAAGCTGGTTGATGGCGGTGGTGAGTTCCTCGCTCTCGGCGCGGCTGCGCGCCTGCACCTCTTCCAGTTCGGCCAATTCGCTCGCTGCGACGAGATTGACTGGGCCTAGCCGCTCGCGCTCCAGAATGAGCCGGTCGTGCGTGGCCTGCTCGGCCTGGCCGTCGCGCACATCCGCTTCCTCGAAGCCGAGCTTCTTAGGCAGCACGGGCGGCGGGCATTCGAAGCGTTCGCCGCACTGCTGGCCGATCTCGCGGCGGCGGGCCACTGCGTGGTCGGCGCGGGCGGCGGTGCCGGCGCGGGCCTC
>DASRXY010000116.1:0-11679 GCA_035654035.1 Sphingobium sp.
TTGACGAAAGCGCGCCCGTCCAGCAGTCCCAGATCGATACGGCGCGCCGGTCGCTCAAGAACAAGGCGGAGCGCGGCAAGCGGATCGGCAGCGGGAACGCCGGCCGACTGTGCAAAATCATTGGCGGTGCCCAGTGGCAGCAGACCCAGCGTGCAGCGCTCCGGCAAGCCCGTTTCGAACGCCGCCGCGAAGACCTGGTTCACCGTGCCGTCGCCCCCGCCCGCCACGAGATGATCGAGCGCACCCCGCGCGGCGTCGTCCGCAGCCTCCGCAACCAGTCGCTCGGCATCGCCCTCCTCCCAGGTCACGCGCACCTCGACCTGGTGGCCTTCCTCGCGGATCGCCTGGACAGCCTCGCGCACTTGTGCATCCTGCGCGGCCTTACCATTGAGAATCAGCCTGATCCGCGCGCCCATGCGTTGCTCCTTCATCCGGAGCCAAGCCGCGGCCGCCGCGATGTAGTGTCATTCTGCCGTAGCCGGAGCCGCGCGTCCATGCCGGTTTACGCGCCACGGCGCCCAATAGGCTCTGGTTGGCCGCTTGCCTCCAAAAACGGCGCCAAAACGCATTCAGTGGACATTCAAGGCGATGCCCTTATCTCCAGCCCCATGACCATGCTTTCCAAGCCGTTCGCCCGCCTGATCGCGCTGGGCGCCGCCGTCGCCCTGCCGCTGGCGAGCGCACTGACCTTTCCCGTCGCAGCGCAAGCCCAGGGAGCGAACGACGATGTCGCCGCCGTTTCCCGCGCCATCCGCGCGATCACGACGCTGAAAGCCGATTTCGAACAGACCGATGCGCGCGGCGGCACACAGAGCGGCACATTGCTCCTGCGACAGCCCGGCCATGTCCGCTTCGATTATCGCGGCGGCGACCTGCTGATCGTGGCCGACGGCAAATCGCTCAACATGATCGATTATGAAGTGGCGCAGGTGACGCGCTGGCCGATCCGCAACTCGCCGCTTGGGGCCTTGCTCGACCCCAACCGCGACCTTGCGCGCTATGGCAGGCCCGTCGCAACCGGGGATTCGCGCCTTGTTTCCATCGAGGCGCGCGACGCCGCCCATCCCGAATATGGCGTGTTGACGCTGATTTTCACGCGCAAGGCCAGTGCGCCCGGCGGCCTGGAACTGTACGGCTGGGTCGCCAAGGATGCACAGGGCAACCGCACCACGATCCGGCTGAGCAACATCCGCTACAGCGAGCCGATCGCCAACAGCGCCTTCACCTGGCGCGACCCCCGCCGCAACACGCGCGGCCCACGCTGAAGCGCGGCGAAGGGGCAATCACTGGCATCTGAGGGCCTACCCCACACAACGCCGTTCACCCTGAGAAGAGCCGTTGCTTTTGGGCACCTTCAGCTCTGCAAGCTCAGGGCGGACGGGTTGTCGATCGAACCGGATTTTCGAGACCCGTGCCTATTGTTGCAAAGGCACTTCCTTCCCTCACGGGAGCGGGATGAACTCCGTATCGCCCGGTACACCCTCGAACCGACCGGCCCGCCAATCCTGCTTCGCCTGCTCGATCCGTTCGGGCGAGCTGGAGACGAAATTCCAGTAGATGTGCCGCTGCTCGCCGAGCGGCTCGCCGCCCACCAGCATGATGCGCGCCGGCCCGTTCTGAGCACGCAGCACGATTTCGGCACCGGGTTTGAAGATCACCAGTTCGGTCGGTGCAAAGCCGCCCGTCTGGCCCTCGACGCAGACCTCGCCGGCAATGACATAGGCCGCACGCTCGATGTGCTCAGCGCTCAGGCGATAGCGCGCGCCCTCGGCCAGGGAGATGTCGGCATAGAGCATTTCGGAAAAGGTGCGTACCGGCGAGCGCAGCCCATCGCTCGTGCCCGCCACCACGGTGATGGAGACGCCCTCGGCCTCGGCCTTGGGAATGTCATCTGCAGGATGGTGGAAGAATTCCGGCGCCGTCTCTTCGTGCGCGCTGGGCAGCGCCACCCAGGTCTGCAGGCCGAAGAGCGGCCCGCCGGCAGTGCGCGCCTCCTGCGACGAACGCTCCGAATGGACGATACCGCGCCCCGCCGTCATCCAGTTGACCGCGCCCGGGCGAATCGGCTGCACCGACCCCAGAGAATCGCGGTGGAGAATCTCGCCTTCCAGCAGATAAGTGACGGTGGCGAGGCCAATATGCGGGTGCGGCCGCACGTCCAGACCCCGGCCGGCATCCAGGACGGCCGGCCCCATCTGGTCGAAGAAGATGAAGGGGCCCACCATGCGGCGATGCGCGGACGGGAGTGCGCGACGCACCGCGAAGCCATCGCCCAGATCACGCACGGGTGGCAGGATAATCATGTCGACGCTGTCGATATCGGTGGGGCGCAGAGTCATATCGTCTCTCCTTGATTGGCGTGTTTATGCAGGATGGCGCGGCGCGCGGGGAGGGGGACTTTGCGCCCGCCGCGCCATCCCGCTCAGGCGGCGTCGACCAGGACCAGTTCGCTGTCCTCGATCGCCGTCACCTTGAGGATCTCGACATCGCTGATCGCTGCGCCGTCGCGGGCCTGCACGATCACCGCACCATCCGCGCCGGTCAGCGAGACCGATCCGCTCGCGGGCACCAGGTAGCCGTGCCGGTCCTTGCCCAGCGGATAGTCCGCCGTTTCGCCAGCCTTGAGCGTGGCGGCCACGACTCGCGCATCGGTGCGAATCGGCAGCGCGTCGACATCGCCGGAAAAACCCGAGGCCAAGGTCACAAACTGGCCGGCGCGCTCGCCCCTAGGGAAGGGGCGCGTGCCCCAGCTCGGCGCCTCACCACGCTTGGTGGGCAGGATCCAGATCTGGAAGATGTGGCTCTCGACATCCTCCAGATTATATTCGGCGTGGAGAATACCGGTGCCGGCGGACATGACCTGCACGTCGCCCGCTTGCGTACGGCCCTTGTTGCCGAGACTATCCTGATGGGTGATCGCGCCCGCGCGGACATAGGTGATGATTTCCATGTCACGATGTGGATGCGGCGGAAAACCGCTGTGCGGCGCAATCACATCATCGTTCCAGACGCGCAGATTGCCCCAGTGGACGCGTGCATCGTCATGATAGTCGGCGAAGGAAAAGTGGTGCCTGGTGTCGAGCCAGCCGTGCTGGGCACCGCCCAGGCTCGCATAGGGACGCAGTTCGATCATGGTTCAACCTCCTTGTACCCTCCGGACAGCGTCCGTCAGGGTTCGTGTGGCCGCGCCGCTGGTCCGACGAGACCTGTTCATTGCTCTTGAAGGTAAGATAGGCACTCGCGCCCTGGCGGATAATCCATATAATATGGAGAAATTTGTTCGAGAAAATCGAAATGTCAGCGATTGGGACCCCCACTTACGATCAGCTCACGCTCTTCCTCGCTGTGGTCGACGAGGGGAGCTTCGCCGCCGCCGCGCGGCGGCTGGGACGCGCCGTCTCGGCGGTGAGCTATGGCATCAGCAATCTGGAAGCGCAGCTCGGCCTGGCGCTGTTCGATCGCGCCGGGACGCGCCGGCCGGTGCTGACAGAGGCAGGACGCGCCGTGCTGGCCGAAGCGCGCGCCGTCGCGCGGGGTATGGATGGCCTGCGTGCGCGCGCGAAGGGCCTGCACCAAGGGCTGGAAGCAGAAGTCAGCCTTGTCGTTGACGTCATGCTGCCTCCGGTCCGGCTGGGCGCTGCCCTGCGCGCCTTCAATGCCCAGTTCCCCACGGTGGCATTGCGCCTGCATGTCGAGGCGCTGGGCGCGGTCACCGCCAAGGTACTGGCAGGCGAAGCCGTGATCGGCATCAACGGCCCGCTCAACGCCGGCACGGCGGGCCTCGACTGGACCACGGCCGGCGCCGTCGAACTGGTACCCGTGGCCGCGCCGGACCATCCCCTCGCCATGATGAGCCCGACGCGTCCCGGCGCCGCGCGCGACCATATCCAGCTCGTCCTCTCGGACCGCTCGCCACTGACCAGTGGGCGGGATTTCTCCGTGCTCTCGCCGCGCACCTGGCGCCTGGCCGATCTCGGCGCCAAACATGCGCTGCTGCGGCAAGGCATTGGCTGGGGCAATATGCCGCTTCCACTGGTGGAGGCGGACCTGCTCGCCGGCACGCTGGTGCGCCTCGCCTTGCCAGACTGGCCGGCACCGCGTTATAGCTTCTCCGCCATCTGGCGCACCGATACGCCTCCCGGTCCGGCCGCCTGCTGGCTGGTCGAGCGCTTCATCGGCAAGGCGCCGGCGTGACGCCCCCGCACGCGGACTTGATCCTGCCGCCCGCTTGGCGCAAGCGAGTCGCGCCTATGGAAGAGCTCAAGGACGCCATCTATTATGAGCAACTCGCTCGCGTCGCGCGCCTGAAAGCCGACGCCAGCGATGACCCCGATTTCGCCCGCCGCTTGCGCGAGGCGGCGGTGAAGCACGAGCGCAAGGCCCGGCAATTGAAGCGCGCGGGAAGATAGGGCGGCGGTCGCCTCGACTCGATGAATCCCGCTAGCCTAGCGAACGGCAGCGATACGGACAGGATGCCGAGCGCAGGCCAGACCCTTCCGATGACACAGGCAGCTTATCCACTTCACACCGCTCTCAGACCATATATGTTCCTGCACAGCAGGAGCAGGGTTTGGTGACGCAGGTTGAAGACCCAAATATCCTCTCGTCATTCTCGGAAGCGGGAGGCGTCAGTTTGCTGCCTGCAATCGGAGGCGCATAGGAGGAAGATCCCCACTTTCGCGGGAGACGAATGGGTGTGGCTCGCACCGATATTCGTAGAAATACACGAACATGCGAGTCTCTACCGTAGGCGGCTTGCGATCGTCACTACCAGCGTCGCACCTCCACGCGTCGGCACGTTACTCCACCGCGCCACTCATCTGCTCGACCATCTCCATGAAATCACGCGCCGCATCGCGATCCGCCGGATGATCGAAGGCCACGTCGAGATCCGGGGCGGCACTCAGCATGTGGAGCAGCGTCCACAGCGCGAATCGGCGGCCCCGGTCCGTTTCAAGCCCGAGGTCGACGCGCATGCGCTCGATGCCCGCGTCCAAAGCCACCGGCTGGAGCGCACCAATGTCCGCCGCGCCGAAATAGCGCTGAAGAAGATCCTGAAAGTCCATCGCTGCTCCTTAGAGGCCGATGCGGATTAGCGGAAGCCGCCCCGCAGAATTGCACCCAACCGGCAATACTGCGCGAAAAAGCCCCCCGTGAGCGCCACCTTGTGCTAACGGGCCCGCGCCATGCTGACGATCAACGACATCACCGTGCGCCTGGGCGGGCGCGTCATCCTCGACCGCGCCAGCGCCGCGCTGCCGCCGCGTGCCCGCGTGGGCCTCATCGGCCGCAATGGCGCGGGCAAGTCCACGCTCATGAAGACCATTATCGGCCAGATCGATCCCGATGGTGGCAGCGTGGACATGCCACGCGCGACTCGCATGGGCTATATCGCGCAGGAAGCGCCGAGCGGCACCGCAACGCCGTTCGACACTGTCCTCGCCGCCGATACCGAGCGCGCCGCCCTGCTCACCGAGGCGGAAACCTGTACCGATCCAGATCGGCTGGGCGACCTGCACGAGCGCCTCATCGCCATCGATGCCTATGGCGCGCCGGCTCGCGCCGGCCGCATCCTGGTGGGCCTGGGCTTCGATGAGGAAATGCAGCAGCGTCCGCTCGACAGCTTCTCGGGCGGCTGGAAGATGCGCGTGGCGCTGGGCGCCCTGCTCTTCTCCGAACCGGACCTGTTGCTGCTCGACGAGCCCTCCAACCATCTCGACCTCGAAGCGACGCTGTGGCTGGAGAATTTCCTCAAGGACTATCGCGGCACCGTGCTCGTCATCAGCCATGAGCGCGACCTGTTGAACAACGTGGTCGACCACATCCTCCACCTGGAGGGCGGCAAGGTGACGCTCTATCCCGGCGGCTACGATGCCTTCGAGCGCCAGCGCGCCGAGCGGCTTGCCCAGATCGCGGCCGCCCGCGAAAAGCAGGACGCCGAGCGCGCCAAGTTGCAGGACTATATCGCTCGCAATTCCGCGCGCGCCAGCACCGCCAAGCAGGCCCAGTCGCGTGCCAAAGCCCTGGCAAAGATGCAGCCCATCGCCGCTGCCATCGAGGACCCCAGCCTCTCCTTCGGCTTCCCTGATCCGCAGCCGCTGCGGCCGCCACTCATCACGCTCGACATGGCCTCGGTCGGCTATAACGAGACGCCGGTGCTCCAGCGCCTCAACCTGCGCATCGACCCGGACGACCGGATCGCGCTCCTTGGCCGCAACGGCAATGGCAAGACCACGCTCGCGCGCCTGCTCGCCGCTCAGTTGCCGGCGATGGAAGGCGCGATGCAAGCCAGCGCCAAGATGAACGTCGGCTATTTTACGCAGTATCAGGTGGAGGAGCTGGACGTGGACGAAACGCCGCTCGCCCACATGACGCGGCAGATGCCCGGCGCCACACCCGGTGCGGTGCGCGCGCAGCTCGGCCGCTTCGGATTCTCGGGCGAGCGGGCCACGCAGAAGGTCGGCTCGCTCTCGGGCGGCGAGCGCGCGCGGCTGGCATTGGCCCTCATCACCCGCAACGCCCCGCATCTCCTCATCCTCGACGAGCCGACCAACCATCTCGACGTCGATAGCCGCGAGGCGCTGGTGCAGGCGCTCAACGGTTATTCCGGCGCAGTGGTGATCGTCAGCCACGATCGCCACATGATCGAACTGGTTGCCGAGCGGCTGGTGCTGGTCGACGGTGGCCGCGCGCGCGAATTTGAAGGCTCGGTGGAGGATTATACCGATTTCGTGCTTGGTCGAGGCAGCGCCGGCGGGAGCAACGCGTCCAAAGCGGACCGCAAGGCCGATAAGCGTGCGGCAGCGCAGGCCCGCGCCGAAGCGCAGCAACTGCGCAACCGCGCCAAGACGCTGGAAAAGGAACTGGCCGATCTCACGGCGAAGCGCAGCGCCATCGACGCTGCCCTGTTTGACCCCAAGACAGCCGCCCCCGATCTGGCGAAGCTTACCATGACCGACCTCATGCTCCGCCGCGCCGAGCTGGAGAAGCGCATTGATGCCGCCGAAGCCGCCTGGCTGGAAGCGAGCGAAGCGCTGGAGACGCTTGCGGCGTAGCGACTGCTGGTCTCGAGCGGCATCGGTGCCGATCCCGCATGCACACGCCGAATAGGGGGGTCGAGAACGCACATATCCGGCCCCCGCAAAACGCGCGGCGTTCAAGCCGACGAGGACCGCTCGGGCACCGTTCGGGAACCAAACGCCACCCCGGCGGTTGCCTCAAGCGCATTTGCAGCAACAAGGGGACCCTTATGCGCACCGCTCTCGTTATTGGTCTGGCCATCGGCGCCGCCTGCCTCTCGGCTTGTAGCGACAATTCGCGGCAGGAGACGCGGGAAGCCGGCAACGCCGTCGCGACGGACATCGGGAACGCCAGCGACAGCGCCGCCAATGCCGGTCAGAGCGCGCTCGACAATGCCGACGCCGCACTCGACCGCGCTGCGGATGAGACCGGCGCGGCGCTCGACCGCGCCGGAGATCGGCTGGAGGAAGCCGCAGACAAGGCCGGCGATGCCGCCCGCAGCGCACGGGACGCAACAGGCCGCGCACTGGAGAATACCGGCGAGGCAATCCAGCGGTGAGGCATATGGTTGCGCGGGCGGATCGTGGCCCGGTGGGCAGTTCCTCGCGACGCCAGACCTCTGCTGGCGACTGAGGAGGATGATCGTCCTCCTGTTCTGAAGCAGACCGTCAACCGCCGGTGATCGCTGAGTTCTATTGGGCCCGGCTTTTGCGACCCAGCTTTCTGGGGTGACGCGCAAGATCGCCTGAAAGCTTGCGCGTGGACACCCTGGGCTCGTGCCTGCGCAGGAGCACATGGGGTCATCTCACCCTCAGGCCGCGCGCGATGGCTCCTCGACGTAAAGAGAGCGTCAGGGCGGCCCGTCCGGCCGGTCGGTGCGGACGATAGCGCGGGCCATTAGGCGTCGTGCGACCCGTTCTGCCGAAGCACTAACTGCGTCTGGAAGCGCCGCTCAGTCGCCTCCGCCCCCGTCCTCATCGGCGGGCTGAGGCGACTCAGCGGCGCCCTCATCCACACACCGGAACCGCCCGGCGCCCTTCTCCGGCGCCGGCCCTTCGAGCGCTAGTCCCGGAACTGCCCGACGATTTCCAACATTCGGATCGCCGCCTTGGCCGCTTCGCCGCCTTTGTCCTTCTGCGCGGGATCGGCGCGGACCAGCGCCTGATCCTCGTTTTCCACGGTGAGGATGCCATTGCCGATGGCGATGCCGTCCATTGCCAGGGCCATCAGGCCACGCGCGCTCTCGTTGGAGACGATCTCGAAATGATAGGTCTCGCCGCGCATCACCACGCCAAGCGCCACAAAGCCGTCATAGCGCCCGCTCTCGGCGGCCATGGCAATGGCTCCGGGGATTTCCAGCGCGCCGGGCACGGTCAGCACGTCCGCCTTGTGCCCTTCGGCGTCCAGCGCCGCCTTGGCGCCGGCGACGAGCATGTCATTGAGATGGGCATAGAAGCGCGCTTCGACGATCAGAAATCTGGCCATGATTACTCCTGAGGCAAGCCATTGCGGGCGAGCGAGCCGCCCTGATATCGGGATTCGTGACTAACATCGCGCGCGGCCCAACTGGGCGTCACTGCACGCAAGGCATGCGCGTCCGCCAGCTCGATCTCGGCCAGCGCCAGACCGGCAAGCACTCCCTCGATCCGGTCGAGCCAATACACATGCGTGCCCGAGCGGACCTCATAACGGGGCTTGACGAGGGGCTGCGCGGGTAGCCCTGCTAACGCCGCATAGTCCGCCGTGTCGAGATAGGCGGCGAAGATGGGCCGCGCGAGCGGATCGGCGCTGTCATATTTGCGAGTGAGCTTCAGCGCGCAAGTGCCGGATGCCATGTCGGTCATCCGCCGCAATCGCAGCCGCGTGCCGTAGATATAGCGGTCTTCGATGCGGATGCAGCGCGTCGCCGCGTCCTCGGGCGTGGCACCGGTCCGCACCAGCCAGCGCCGCTCGCGCTCGATATGCGCATATTTAGGCGCATGCGCCTCGTCGGCCATGGTGCGCAGGAGCATGGCGCTACGCCGCAGACCGACCGCTGTCGTCCACGCCTACCTCGCCGACATCGATCGCTCGCTCGCCCACGACCGCGAGCTCGTAGCCGTCGAGCGCGACGAGATTATGGTGGCTGTTGGTGAGCAGGATCATGTCGTGCACCCCAAGCTCCGAGAGGATCTGCGCGCCCACGCCATAATCGCGCAGCTCGTCGAGCACGCGCGTCGTCTGCGCTGCGCCCTCGCTGCGCGCGCTCAGCATGCGGGTGTAGCGGTCCGGCTCGGGGCGGTTGATGAGCACGACGACGCCATTCCCTTCCTCTGCAATCATCTCCATCGAGCGCGCCAGTAGCCCGGCCCGCGCACCTTCCTCGCCGAAAATGTCGCTGAAAAAATCGATCTGATGCATGCGCACCAGCGTTGGCTGATCGGGCGAGACATGGCCCTTCTGCAACGCCACCTGCTCGGTGCCGTTGGCGCGGTTGAAGAAACTGATGGCGCGCCATTCGCCGCCCCAGCGGCTGGTGAAGCATGCTTCGGCCCGGCGCACGATCAGATGATCGTTACGGCGGCGATAGGCAATGAGGTCACGGATGGTGCCGATCTTGAGGCGATGCTTGCGCGCGAAAGCCATGAGATGGTCCAGCCGGGCCATCGTCCCGTCATCATTCATGACCTCGCAGATCACACCGGAGGGGTTGAGCCCGGCGAGCCGCGCGACATCCACCGCCGCCTCGGTATGGCCGGCGCGCACCAGCACGCCGCCATCCTGCGCGACCAGCGGAAAGACGTGACCCGGCGTCACCAGGTCCTGCGGCCCCTTGGAGGCATCGATGGCGACGGCGACGGTCCGCGCGCGGTCGGCGGCACTGATGCCGGTCGAGACACCCTCGCGCGCCTCGATGGAGACGGTGAACGCAGTCTGATGACGCGTGCCGTTGTGAGCGCTCATGAGGTGGAGGCCGAGCTGCGCGACACGCTCCTGCGTCAGCGACAGGCAGATGAGGCCGCGCCCATGGGTGGCCATGAAATTGATCGCGTCGGGCGTCGCCATCTGCGCCGGAATGACGAGATCGCCTTCATTCTCCCGGTCCTCGTCATCGACCAAGATGAACATGCGTCCATTGCGCGCCTCGTTGATGATCTCTTCCGGGCTGGCCAGTGCCGTGCCGTGCTCGCGCGCGTAGAGATAGGCCTCCAGCTTGCCGAGCGTGTCGGCCGTAGGATTCCAGTCGGCATCCTCCAGCTTGCGCAGGCTGTTGGCATGGAGCCCGGCGGCCCGGGCCAGGCCGGAGCGGGAGAGCGTGCCCTCGCGCACCAGGCCACGGATCTTTTCGATAAGGTCACTGCTCATGGCGGCGCCAGATATCACATTATAATGTGATCCTCCAAGCGCATTCTCTCACTTGGGAAGCGCAGCCCTTTTATTTTTCGCTGCGCCCTCTGCGCCTCTAAAAGGAAAAGGCTTCGCGCGGAAACGCGGTGATGAACGATGCTGAGCCGATCGGTTCTTTCCCTTGACCATCCCTCTGCGACTCAGCGTGACTATCTTTCACGCAGAGGCGCAGAGATGGCAGGAAGAATGGCCTCGCTGCTCAGGCGGAAAAGGCAGCGTGGTCGCGCATGCGGGCGAGGTATCGGGCCAGAACGTCAATCTCCAAATTGACCGATGCGCCTTCACGCAGCCGACCCAGCGTCGTCACGGCAAAGGTGTGCGGGATGAGATTGACGCCGAAGCTGGTGCGTCCGTCCGCGTCGCGCACTTCGTTGACCGTCAGCGAGACGCCATCCACCGCAATCGAGCCTTTGGGCGCGATATGGGGCGCCAGATCGCCCGGCACGCGGATCAACACGCGATGCGAATCACCCTGCGCTGTGATACTCTCTACTTTGCCGATCCCGTCGACATGACCCGTAACGATGTGGCCGCCCAGCTCATCGCCGACCTTGAGCGCCCGCTCCAGGTTCAGCGTCGCGCCCGGCGCCCAGCCCCCCCGCGCGGTGCGGCTCACCGTCTCGGCGGAGAGGTCCACTGCGAACCAGTCAGGACCTTTCTCCACCACTGTCAGGCAGCAGCCCGAGCAGGCGATGGACGCGCCGATTGCCACGCTCTCCATGTCGTAATGGCAGGCGACGACGAGCCGCAGGTCGCCGCGCTGCTCGGCGGTGCGGATCGTGCCGATGTCGGTGATGATGCCGGTGAACATGTGCGCCGAGCCTAGCCTCTTGAATTGCCGTTCGTGCCGACGGCGTTGCGTTACGCAGGCTGATTATGCCGCCCGCATGCGTTCGTAAACCTCGAGCGTATCCGCGCCCAGCCGGCGGGTTTCGCGCAGGCACCAGCGGTCATGCGCGGCGGCAAGTCCGGCGAGACCGATGTCGCCCAGCGCCGCCTTGCCCCCGCCGATCAGCAGCGGGGCGCGATAGAGTAGCAGCCGGTCCACCAGATCGGTAGCCAGGAAGGCAGCGGCGGCTTCCGCTCCGCCCTCGACCAGCAGATGATCGCCGGGCAGGCCGTCCACCTCTTCGGGCGCGCGCAGGTGCAGCCAGCCCTCGGGCGCCGCGCCGTCCCGGCTCAGCAACACGGGCCGGGGCGAGCGCGCTTCCAGGCCGGGCAGGCGCACATCGAGCCGGGGCGCGTCAGCCGCCAGCGTGCCGCGTCCCACCA
>DASRXY010000117.1:0-9182 GCA_035654035.1 Sphingobium sp.
CCGACGACGGGCAGGATCGGGAAAGGCTCGCGCTGTGCTGCCTTGGCGAGCGATGCGCTGGGACGCTTGTTCGCCGGCAGGGCGGTCAAGACGCTTCTCCGCCGAGCTCCAGCTCGGCCGGCGGCGGGGCGTCATGCCGCCGCCAGCGCAGCGCGCGCACGCGCCATTTGCGCGCGGTCCGCTCGCGCCAGAACCAGACGGCGATCAGATAACCGAGGCCGGAAATGACCACCGAGACGACCAGCAGACCGAAGAGCATCACCGGCGCGGCATCGGAAAACAGCCATGCCGACCATTCCCCCAGCGATGCGTGATTGTCGAGCAGCGCGCGGAAATGGCTGAGATCGCCCGAGCGGCCCAGCATCTTCTGGCCCACATAATAAGAAACGGCGAGAATGATCGGCGTTGTGGCGGGATTGGAGAGGAAGGTCATCGCCGCTGCAATGGGTACGTTCGCCCGCAGGGGCAGCGCCAGCAACGCCGCAGCGGCGATCTGCACGCCCGGAATCAGCAGGAAGATGCCGACCAGCAGGCCCAACGCCACCCCGCGCGGCACCGAGCGGCGCGTGAAGCGCCACAATTCGGGCGCCAGCACGCGATGCGCCACAGGTTTGATGAAGCGATTGCGCGCTAGCGCCTCACGGCTCGGCACATTCTGCCGGGCGGCATGCAGGATGCGCCGCTTGACCATCAGCCGCGCTGCCTCATCAGCCGCGCCTGCTCGCGCTTCCAGTCGCGCTCCTTGAGATGCTCGCGCTTGTCCGGCGCCTTGCGGCCCTTGGCCAGCGCCAGCTCCACCTTGGCCCGGCCGCGCGCGTTGAAATAGACGCTGAGCGGCACCAAAGTCATGCCCTCGCGCGCCACGGCGCCGTGCAGCTTGGCAATCTCGCGTGAGTTGAGCAGCAGCTTGCGCGGCCGGCGCGGCTCATGATTGAAGCGATTGCCGTGCGAGAATTCGGGAATGTTGCTGTTGATGAGCCACACTTCATCGCCGTTGATATCGGCGTAGGATTCGGTGATCGAGCCCTCGCCGAAGCGCAGCGACTTCACTTCCGTACCCTTGAGCGCGATGCCCGCCTCATACACGTCCTCGATGGCATAGTCGAAGCGCGCGCGCCGGTTCTCGGCGACGGTCTTGACCTTGTCGAACTCGGCGTGACGGGGGCGGGCCATGGTCTGTGGAATAGTCTTCTTCGTTGAACGCACAATGTATGGTGCGCGTGGGGCCTATACCAGCCCGGCGATCTCCAGCGCCCGGTCGACCGTCGCACGCGATGCACTGGACGGCCAGGTGATGGGCAGGCGCACTTCGGTGCCCATGTCGCCGCGCACGCGCGAGAGCGCGTATTTGATCGGGCCGGGCGAAGAATCGGTAAAGAGCGCATCATGGAGCGGATAAAGCCGGTCGTGCAGGGCGCGCGCATCGGTCCAGCGGCCCTCGCTACAGGCAGTCTGGAAGTCGGCGCACAGGCGCGGCGCGACATTGGCCGTCACCGAGATGCAGCCCACGCCGCCCATCGCATTGAATGCCAGCGCGGTCTCGTCATTGCCGGAGAGTTGGCAGAAATCGGTCCCGCAGGCGAGGCGTTGAGCCGTCACGCGGCCGAGATTGCCGGTCGCATCCTTCACACCGACGATGGAAGGGAACTCCTGCGCCAGCCGGTGCATCACCGGCACGCCGATATCTACGATGGAGCGGCCGGGAATATTGTAGAGGATGATCGGCAGGTCGCAGCGCGCAGCGAGATAGGCGAAATGCTGGTAGAGCCCTTCCTGGCTGGGCTTGTTATAATAAGGCGCGACCACCAGCGCCGCGTCGGCACCTGCCGCCTGGGCCGCGAACATATGCTCCAGCGCGATCCGCGTATCGTTGGAACCCGCGCCGGCGATCACCGGCACGCGGCCCTTGGCCTGTTCCACGCAGATCCGCACGACGCGATTATGCTCCTCGATGGTCATCGTGGCGCTTTCGCCGGTGGTGCCGCACGGCACCAGACCGCTCGATCCTTGCTCGATCTGCCAGTCGACGAAGGCGCGAAACGCGTCCTCATCCAGCTTTCCATCGCGAAAAGGCGTCACCAAGGCCGGAATCGAGCCGGAAAACATGCAAAAACTCCTTCAAAGCGCGTGCTCGTACAGGCATAGTGGCGCAAATGCACGCGCCCGTTCACCGTTCGATCATCAAGGCTCTGCCATAATGCCACGCATGGGAAAAGACCCTCTCCCCACCGCCTGGCGCCTGGCCACGCTCGTCTCGTTGAGCACGCTTGCCATGGCGGCCACCGATTCCTCCACGCCGCGCGCGGCCAGCGCCGAAATAAGCTGGCAGGCGGCCGCCAGCCGCATCGAGGCGAGCGGCGAGGACGAGCGGCGCCTGGCCGCTGCGATCGACCGCTGGCGGGGGCTCACGGCGAGCGAGACGGCGGGCTTCGCCGCTTATGCCGACTTCCTGTTGCAGAACCCCGGCTGGCCGGACGAATCGCGCCTGCGCGGCCTCGCCGAGCGCACGGTCGATCCCAATATCGAGAGCCCCAGCACCGTCACGGCATTCTTCGCGCAATATCCGGCACGTACACCGCGTGGCAAGGCGGCCAACGCACTGGCGCTCGCCAAGCTCGGCCGCATGGATGAGGCGCGCATCGCGGCGAAGGCCGCCTGGGCCGTCGCGCCCCTGCCCTTCCCCATGGAGCAACAGCTCCTCGCCCAGTTCGCCGGCAGCTTCACCGCCGAAGATCATCTGCGCCATGCCGACGCGATGCTCTGGAAGCGCAGCACTGATGCCGCCGAGCGAGTGCTGGCCTGGGTGCCACCGACGCGCCAGGCGGTAATCGCCGCGCGCATCGCCATGCAGCGCAAGGCGCCCGATGCCGCGCTCAAGGTCGCCGCCGCGGATCCGGTGGGCGTGATGGATGCAGGCTATCTGGCCGACAAGGCGCGCTGGCTGGGCGAGACCGGCAACGAGCGCGCCGCCCGCCAGCTCCTCGCGACGCGCCCGGCGCTCGGCCAGACACCGCAGGACGTGGAGGCCTGGTACGAGGCGCTGCTCGCGCGCGCCCGCGCCGCCGCCAACGATGGCGACTGGGCGACCGCCTACGCGATCGCCTCGCGCGTGGACGATGCCTATGCGCCGGGTACGGACGTAAGCCTCCAGCCGCTGGGCGAACGCGACGATTATACCAGCCTTACCTGGCTCGCCGGCACGGTTGCGCTCAATCGCCTGGCCCGCCCGGCCGACGCGGAAGCGATGTTCTCGCGCTATGCCGGCGGCGCCCAATCCGCCCAGACCCGCACCAAGGGCTATTACTGGGCGGGCCGCGCCGCGCTCGCCGGCCGGCGGAGCGAGGCCGCAAACCAGTGGTTCGCGCAAGCCGGCGCCATGCCCGATCAATATTATGGCCAGCTCGCGCTGGAACGGCTCGGACGGCGCCTCCCGGCACCCAGTGCCGAGACGCCGGTGATCCTCACCAGCGCCGATCGCGCCGCCTTTAATCGCCAGCCGCTGGTCCGTGCCGCGCACCTGCTCGGCCGGCGGGGCAATTGGGGCGATCAGTCCAAGTTCCTGCGGGCCATCGCCGCCTCTGCCGCCTCGCAGCAGGACCATGCGCTCGCCGCCGAGCTTTCGCGCACGCTGGGCCGGCCGGACCTGGGCGTCATGTCCGGCCGTCGCGCGACCGCAAGTGGCCTCTCGGGCTATGATCGCGCCAGCTTTCCCTACATGAAGGTGCCGGAATCCGAGCGCGACAACTGGACCATGATCCATGCGATCGCCCGGCAGGAGAGCCAGTTCGACCGCGCCATCGTCTCGCGCGCCGGCGCGCGCGGCCTCATGCAGCTCATGCCCGCCACTGCGCGCGAGCAGGCCGGCAAGGTCGGCATGAGCTACAATCAGAGCTCCCTCTTCGACCCGGACTATAATGTCATGCTGGGCTCGTCTTACTTCATGCGGCTGATGGCCTACTATAACGGCAGCTATCCGCTCGCAGTCGCCGCCTACAATGCCGGCATGGGCAATGTGAACAAGTGGCTCAAGGCCAATGGCGACCCCCGCCAGCCCGGCGGCGACATCGTCCAGTGGATCGAGGACATCCCCTTCTACGAAACCAAGAATTATGTGCAGCGCGTGCTGGAGAACGCCGTGATCTACGATCTGGTGAACCCCATGAAGAGCGGCGCGCAAGCCGCGCCCGCCGCACCGCTCAGCCGCTATCTGGGCAAGGCAACTCCGGGCTGATAAGACCGGGATCATGACCGACGAACGTTCCCAGCCCGACGCCGCCGCGTCGGAAACCGCCGCCGCTCCGGCACCCGACACCACCCCCGCCGAGAGCGCGGCCACCATGCCCAGTGGCACCAACAAAGCGTTCTGGGCCGGCGTCGGCATCGGTTCGGCCGCGCTGGTCGCTGCGCTCATGTACACCAAGCGAGCGAAGAAGCGGCGCTAGGCTGGCAGACCGGCCGATTGGCCCAAGGACTCAGAGGTCTAGTCTCATCATTCCCGCGAATGCGGGGACCTTGCGCGATCGCCCGGAACGAGATTCCCGTCGTGGGAATGATAGATGGATAGTCATCCCTTTTCTTACATAAGAATTACAAGAAGTTATATAGCCCTTAGCCTGGATAAGACCGGACAAGGATGCCGATCCGGCCAGACAATCGCAGACGGGACTGACTCACTCATGACGGATCGCCTCCCGCCCCCCAATTACATCACGCCCGCCGGCTATTCCGCCTTGCGCGCGGAATATGACCAGTTGCTTGGCGAAGAGCGCCCGCGGATCGTGGAAATCGTGAGCTGGGCCGCCGGCAATGGCGACCGCTCCGAAAATGGCGACTATCTCTATGGCCGCAAACGCATGCGCGAGATCGACCGGCGCCTCAAATGGCTGGCTCAGCGCATGAAGGCCGCCAAGGTGATCGACCCGGCCCACCAGCCCGATAAGGGCCGCGTCTTTTTCGGCGCGACCGTCACCATCGCCGACGAGGACGACGAGCAACGCAGCGTCACGCTGGTCGGCAATGACGAGGCGGACGCCGGCGCCGGGCGCATCGGCTGGGACAGTCCGCTCGCGCGGGCGCTGCGCGGCGCGGCAGTGGGCGATCTGCGCCGCGTGCGCTTGCCGGCCGGGGAGAAGGAATGGGAAGTGATGGCGATCCGCTATCCGGACTGACTCCACCCCCGCCCGCACGCACGCGAACGTTGCATTTCGTGAAATCCCGCGCCATGGAGCCCGCGGAAGACTCGTTGGGAGAGATTTGATACTCTGGTATTCCGGTTCGCCGGGATGACCGCCCTCCCAATCGAAGGCCAGTCCATGCGCAAACGTCTCTATCCCCTCACCGATCTTGAGGACATCCCCGGCACCACGGTATTCACCGCCCAGCGGTCCCGCGAGGCCTATCATCTCCACAAATTCTGCATGTCGCTGATGGACCCGGCCAACCGCGCCGCGTTCAAGGACCATGAGCGCGCCTATCTGGATCGCTTCCGCATGAGCGAGGAGCAGAAGCGCGCCGTGCAGGACCGTGATTTCAACAAGCTCATCGATCTGGGGGGCAACATCTACTTTCTCGTCAAACTCTCGAACACGGACGGCTGGAGCGTGCAGCGCGCCGTCAGTTCCATGACCAACATGACCGCCGACGAATATGCGGCCATGATGCGCCAGGGCGGCCGCTCGCCCGAGGGCCAGCGCTCCAAGCGGGAGGGCAACTGACATGGCGAAGATCACCGCCGGCGTTGCCACCAGCCATGTGCCCGCCATTGGCGCGGCCTTCGACCTTGGCCGCACGCAGGACGAATATTGGAAGCCGGTGTTCGACGGCTATGAGTGGGTGAAGGCCTGGGAGCAGCAGGAAAAGCCCGACGTCGTCATCCTGTGCTACAACGACCATGCCTCGGCGCTGATGCTGGACGTGGTGCCCACATTCGCGCTCGGGATGGCCGAGGAGTATCACTCCGCCGACGAGGGCTGGGGCCCGCGCCCGGTGCCGGTGGTGCAGGGTCATATCGAGCTGGCCGCACATCTCGCCGAGCAGCTCGTGATCGACGAGTTCGACCTCACGCTCATGAACAACATGGACGTGGACCATGGCTGCACCGTGCCGCTCAGCCTCATGTTCGGCAAGGTTGCGGAGTGGCCCTGCAAGGTCATCCCGCTCGCCGTCAATGTGACGCAGTTCCCCACGCCGTCCGGCAATCGCTGCTGGATGCTGGGCGAAGCCATCGCCCATGCGGTAGAGAGCTATCCGGAGGATCTCAACGTGCAGATCTGGGGCACCGGCGGCATGAGCCACCAGCTCCAGGGCCCGCGTGCCGGCCTCATCAATCCCGAGTTCGACATCGCCTTCCTCGACAAGCTCAGCAGCGACCCGCAGGCACTGCGCGAGATCACGCGCCTCGATTATCTGCGCGAGAGCGGCTCGGAGGGCATTGAGCTCATCATGTGGCTCATCATGCGCGGCGCCTTGGGCAAGGACGTGGAGGAGCTTCACCGCTTCTACCATGTGCCGGCTTCCAACACCGCTGTGGGCCATATCGTGCTGCGGCCCAAGGACGCCTGAGGAGGCGGCCATCCGGGAGATGACGCGCCTCGCCGCCATCGCGCTTGCCGGGCTCGCCGGCCTGGTAGCGCTGGCTGGCGGCGGAGCGCTCGTCATGCCGGCACCCGCTCTCGCCCAGTCCACCCCGGCCGGGCTCTACCGCGCACAGGCAGGGCCGGACCTCGCGTCCGCCATCGAGCTCGCGCCGGACGGGCGCTTTCGCTATCAGCTCAGCGAAGGGGCGCTGGACGAGGAAGCCGCCGGGCGCTGGACCGCGACCGAGGACGGCGTCCTCCTCCAGACCCTGCCCGCGCCGCGTCCGCCTGAATGGCGGATCGACCGGATCGAGCAGACCGGCGACGTGCCTCTCAAGGTGACGGTCAAAGTGCCGGGCGGCGACAATCTGCAAGGCATCTTCCTGCGCGTGGGCTACACCAATGGCGATCGGGGCGCGGCCGCCACGCAGGCGGACGGCTGGGCCATGCCGGCGGACGACACCCGCCAGCCGGCGTGGATCGAGTTCAGCGAGCCCATTCACGGCGTCACGTCCCAGCGCTTCGATCTGCCGGAGGCACAGCGCGGCCTCTCGCTCACGGTCCTGCTCGTCCCCAACGAGATCGGCGTCGCCGCCTTCGACGGCACGCGCGCCACCATCACGCGCGAAGGGCTGGTGCTGCATTGGCGCGGCCGCGACATCCCCTATGCCCGCGCCGGCCGCTCGCGCGGAGGTCGATAGCGAGAGTGCTCTTTATCTGCCGTTATTGCCGGCCGCAGATAAGTCCATCTGGCTCGAAACCACTCTGGCTGCCACGCTGGTTATGGTCGGCAGACCGCCTAGATCTCCGGCGCGAAAGGCCAGTTCTGCAAGGCAACGTCCTGTCCCCGACCGGCCGACCGCTCACGTCTTTCATTTTTGATTGAGCCGTCCAGTGCTCCTGCGCAAGCAATGAGCCGAGCGAGCGCCCTTCCCGATTGTCACTGATTCGGGGCGTTCCATGGTGCGGGCAGCGTCCTCGCGCAGCCACACCTCCGTCCCGAGCGGGGCGCTGGCGTGGCCTCTATCCACTCCCATGGAACCCCAACCCTGGGCTTTCTCCCAGAGCGCCAGGCGCCTCGGACGCCCGTTAACGGCTGCCCCGGAAACCGCCTCGAAATGGAACGCCTGCTCGCGCGGCGGTCTCTGCTGAGCGACGACAACTTGTCATTTGCCGGGGCGAGGCACACATAGCGCGCCTTCAGTGTGGGAAACAGGCATGGCAATACGGTTCAGAGGGGCTGTCCGGCCCAGCCCGGCCCGGCTATGGGCGGGCGTGGCGCTCATGCTGTTGGGCGTGCTCGCACTGGCGCTGGCGATGATCGGCCGCATGGACGGGCCCGGCGGCACCGCACGACCGAGCGCCAAGATCGGCACCGCCGCCACTCCTACCCCGGACGTGCCGCTGCCGCTGGTCGAGCCGCTGGAAGTGGACGCCTCCGATCCCGACGCCGCACGGGCGCACAACGCCGCCATCCCGTTTTCGACCGCGCCCAATCCCGCCGCCCGGCCCTTCCACTTCATCGGCGATGCACTGGCGCGCGACCGCGCCAATGATTGCCTCGCCGCCGCCATGCTCTACGAGGCCGGCGACGATCCGAAGGGCGAGCGCGCGGTGGGCCAGGTCGTGCTCAACCGGCTGCGTCATCCCGCTTTCCCCAAGACGATCTGCGGCGTCGTCTTCCAGGGCCAGGAACGCGCGACCGGCTGCCAGTTCACCTTCACCTGCGATGGCGCCATGGCGCGCCAGCCGAGTAGCACCGCCTGGGAGCGCGCGCGCGCCCTTGCCGCGAAGATGCTGGCCGGCGATGTCTATGCCCCTGTCGGCATGAGCACCCATTATCACACCGATTGGGTGATCCCCTATTGGAGCGCCTCGCTCGACAAGGTCGCGGCGGTGGACACGCATCTCTTCTTCCGCTGGAAGGGCTGGTGGGGCACCCCGCCGGCGTTCCTGCGTTCGGTGTCCATCGCCGCCGAGCCTCTGGTGCACAAGCTTGCGGTACTCTCACTAGCCCACCGACCTGATCTCGATCCATTGGCGGGCCAGGCGCTCGCCGGATCGCTCATCGATGGCCGGGCGCCCCTGGCGATCGGACCGGAGATGATCGGCAAGCGCATCGGCCCCGGCAAGCTCATGGCCATTGAGCCGGGCGGAAGCGGCTTCGTGATGGTGCTGGACAAAGGTGGCGACCCGGCGCGTTATGCCCAGGCCGCGGCGCAACTCTGCGCGGGCCGGGCGAAATGCCGCCTGCTCGCCTGGACGGACCCCGCCGCCGCACCGCGTGGTTTCCCCATCGGCGAGGCGAGCCAACCCGCTATGTCCTTCTCTTACATCCGCGTGAAAGACAGCGGCCTCGAGCGCACGCTCTACAACTGCACGGAATTTCCTACCACGCCGCGCATCAACTGCATGGCGCGCCGGGTAGCCGAAGCGGCCCCGCCCAAGCTGATTGCCGATTCCAAAGCGGATGAAGCCAAGCTCCGCCTGCCCGATGGCGCCCGCCCGATGGCGGACCTCGCAAACGCGCCCGCCGCACCAAGCGCCGCGCCCGATCTGCCCCGCACGCGACCGCTGGCGGACATGCGGCGTTTGCCGGCTGCCATT
>DASRXY010000118.1:0-4251 GCA_035654035.1 Sphingobium sp.
GTTTCCTTACCGTGCGCCAGGCGAGCATCATCGACGATTATCTGCGCGTGGTGGAAGGCGAGGCGGGGCGGCAACTCGCGCAGGCCGGCATCATGTGCGCCATGATCGGCGCTGAAGGGCGCATCCGCGCCGCCAATCCCGCCTTCGTGCTACGCGCAACCGGCCGTGCGGATACCAACATGGTGGGCCGCGACCTTGCCGGCTATATGCGCGTGGACAACAAGGGGCGCATTTTCTTCGCGCAGGATGACGGGGAAGGGGCGTCGGTGCGCCTGTTCCAGATCCCCGTGCGGCCCGACGACCCGATGGGCCTGCTGTTGCTCGTGATGGTCGACGATCCGGTGGCGAGCGTCGAGGGCATCACCAGCCTCGCTTATGTTGAAACCTTGCTCTCGCTGCTGCCCTTTGGCTTGGGCATGGCGGACCGCGACGGGCGGCTGCTCTTCTACAACAAGGCGTTCGCGCGCGCGGCCGGCGTGCTGGAGAGCGACGTGCGGCCGAGCTATCCGGTCGATCTTGTCGTGCCGGAGGATCAGGCGGTGGTCGCCGATGCGGTGCGCCGCTATGCCATGGGCGCGCAGGTCTCCGGCGACATCCAGGTGCGGCTGCGCGCCCAGCCGGACGAGCCGGTGTCACTGAGCCTTGCCGGCGTACGCGGTCTGGGCGAGGCCGCGGTGCTGCTCAGCCTCAAGGACAACAGCGAGGAATCGCGCCTCAAGCGCCAGGTCGCCCAGCAGACCAAGATGCAGGCCGTGGGCCAGCTCGCCGGCGGCGTGGCGCATGATTTCAATAATATCCTCACGGCCATCATCGGCCATTGCGATCTCATGCTGATGCGCCATACGCCGGGTGACACCGACTATCACGACATCCAGCAGATCCGCGCCAATTCCAACCGGGCGGCGGCGCTGACCCGGCAACTCCTCGCCTTCTCGCGCCAGCAGACGCTGCGCCCGCAGGTGCTCCAGCTCCCCGATGTCGTGTCCGAGGTCTCCAGCCTGCTCAAGCGGCTGCTGGGCGAGAATATCAGCCTGGACGTGACGCACGGCCGCAATCTGGGCGCCGTGCGTGCGGACCCGGGACAATTGGAACAGGTGATCGTCAATCTGGTCGTCAATGCTCGCGACGCCATGCCCGAGGGCGGTACGGTGACGATCCGCACCTTTTCCGTGCCGGCCGCGCAGGTGCGCGAGATGAAAAACGATTTCATGCCGATCGGCGATTATACCGGCCTCAGCGTATGCGACACCGGCGTCGGCATCGCGCCGGAATTCATCGGCAAGATCTTCGAGCCCTTCTACACCACCAAGGAAGTGGGCAAGGGGACCGGCCTGGGCCTCTCCACCGTTTATGGCATCGTTAAACAGTCGGGCGGGTTCATCTTCGCCGACTCGCAGATCGGCGAGGGGACCACGTTCACCATCTACCTGCCGGTTCATGCCATGGAGGTGGAGGATCCCAGTCGCCGCGCCGCACGCCGCCGCGCCGCCACCGACACCTGGGGCACCGGCACCATTCTTCTGGTGGAAGACGAGGACATGGTCCGCTCCGTCGCCGAGCGGGCACTGACGCGGCAGGGCTATACGGTCATCACCGCCAGCGACGGCGAGCAGGGGCTGGCGCGCCTGGCTCAGGCGGACCGGATCGACCTCCTCATATCCGATGTGGTCATGCCCGGTATGGACGGGCCCACCATGGTCCGCACCGCACGCGCGACCCATCCCGCGCTGCCGGTGCTGTTCATGTCCGGCTATGCCGAGGAGCAGTTGCGCAAGTCTATCGACATCGAGAATGTCGCCTTCCTGCCCAAGCCCTTCTCGGTAACGCAACTGGCCGAAGCCGCGCGCGACGTGCTGAGCGCGGCACGCGAGGTGGCGGTGCTGGCGGGGGATAAGGCGCCTACGGCGGGGCCCGAGGGGGCATAAGGCGGATCGGCCGATCTCACCGGCCCTAACGAGAAGGCATGTCCCTGGGCGAGCGGTCGCGCGCCGCCAAATGGAAGTCGTGCTCCTGCGCAGGCAGGAGCCAGGGCGGCTGTAGACGACGGCTGGGCCTTGGGCTCCTGCCTGAGCAGGCGTACAAACGGGCGGATTTCGTCCGACCTCCCCAACTCCCCAAACTCTTATCGGTCACCTCGCCGGCCAAGCCGGATGTGGCGTGCAGGAGGCGCCCGGCAGGTTCAGTCCTTCGCCTTTGCCACGCCGGCCGTCAGGGCGATCCAGTCCACCATGCGCTCCAGCGCGGCCGGGGCGATGGTTTGCTCGATGGCGGCATATTCCGCTGGTGCCCCGGTCCGGGCCGGCTGGAAGAGATGATTGAGGCCGGGGAGCACTTCGACCGACGCATGGGGATTACCCGCCAATGCGGCCCGCAGGGCGGCTTCGTTGACGGCCGGCGTCACCTGCAGGTCCTTGCCGCCGAGCAGCGCCAGCACCGGCACGTGCACCGCGCGCAGTGCCACGGCCGGATCGAGCGTCATGAAATAGCGATACCAGGGCGCACCCATGAACGCGACGGTCGCATCGGTGACGGGTGGCGTGCCGCTGCCGGCAAGAGCGGCGTTCATGCTCGCCTTGGCGGCATCGCGATCCGGCGCGGCGAGCAGAGCATCGAGCAGCTTGCGTTGCAAGTCTGCGCTCTGTTGTGCCTGTTCCGGGCTGGCGCCAGAGGCCATGGCGAGCGTGCGTGCCTGATCCACAATGACCTCCTTGCCCGGCACGCTCGGTCCGGCCCAGAGCAGGATGAAGGCGATAGCAGGATCGCGGCTTGCCACCATCGGCGCAATCAGCCCGCCCTCGCTATGGCCGAGCAGGCCGATGCGGCGCGGGTCGATCTCCGGCCGTGTCCGCAACCAGGCGACGCCGGCTTCCACATCCGAGGCGAAGTCGGCCGTCGTGGCGCCCGGCAGGCCGCCCCGCGATCCGCCGATGCCGCGATCGTCGACGCGTAGCACCGCCACGCCGCGCCGGGTGAGGGCATCGGCCAGCACCAGGAAGGGCTTGTGCTCGAACAAAGTCTCGTCCCGGTCTTGCGTGCCTGATCCGGTGATGAGCAGCACGGCGGGGAAAGGACCGGCTCCCGGCGGGGTCGTCAGCGTGCCGGCAAGGCGCACGCCAGGCTGATTGGGATTATCGTAAGCGACCTCGTGCGCCGTGTAGGGGAAGGGCGGCCGGGGTGTCTGTGGACGCCGGGCGGGAGCGAACACGCCGCGCTCGAACGTGACGGGGATGGCCGCGCCGCCCTGCGTGAGCGTGCCGCTCAAAGTGGTGCCATCGGCCGAGAGCGCGCCTTCGAACTGGCCCGCGCCGCGCAACAGCACTGTCACGCGTCCGTTCTCCACGGTCATCGCGGCGGGGAGGCCGAGCGCCCCCTGGTCGGGGCTGTCATAGGTGGCGCGCGCGCCCAGATGCAGCACAAGGCGCAGCGCTGTCCCGCTCACGCGCACAGTGGCGCGCCAGTCCCCGGCGGGATCGTCCGCGGGCGCGATAGCGGACGCGGTGGGGGCGGGGGCAGGCGTCTGCGCGGGGGTGGCGTCGGCTGCCAATATGAGCAGGAGCGCGATGGCAATGCTGTCCCTCTTCACGTCCGGGCTTCCTTTCCTGTGCCGCCATGCTCGCGAGTCAGGGTGAGGATGGCAATGAGAATCGCGCCCGCCGCCAATGCCTGCACGGCGAGCCCAGCCAGCGGGAGGTCGAGCAGCTTGGGCAGCAGGCGGACGGCCAATAATCCGGCCAGCCCCACTGCAACGCCGCCGGCCGACAGGACGGGAGAGAGAGGCGCAGGCGCCTGCGGCAGGGCGACATGCGGCAGGAAGGCCATCTCATCCGCCATGGTTCTGAGCGCCTCGTCCACGTGCGCGAGGGCGGCATGGTCTGCGCGCAGGGCAGGATCGGCGGCAATGGCCGCGCGCAGCCGTGCTGCCTCTTCGGGTGCGAGTGCGCCGTCGAGCAGTGCGGACAGGGCTTCATCCTGGGTCATGGTCGGGGTTCCTCCGGCACGATGAGGGTTGCCAGCGCCTTTCGCGCCTGGTGCAGACGGGACATGACGGTGCCCTTGGGAATGGCGAGCAGCGTGGCCAGTTCGGCATAATCCAGCTCGCCGAAATAGCGCAGCAAAAGGATTTCACGCTGCGCGTCCGGCAGGCGGGCGAGAGAGGCGGCGAGCACGGCACGATCCAGTGCGCTCTCGTCCGGCGCCGTGGCGAGCGTCGCCTGCTCGACCGGCGTCATGACCGGCATGCGCGCGCGGTGC
>DASRXY010000119.1:0-8371 GCA_035654035.1 Sphingobium sp.
GAGGAAAGGATAGGGCCCCACGCCCTGGATGCGCACCGGCATGGTCATGCGATCGGCCATGTCCTCGCCCAGCCGCAGATAATCCGGCGTGGTGGGCTCGGCCAGCGTGGGTAGCGCGAGGCCAGTGCCGATGGCGAGCTCGGCGGGAGAAGGCGAAAGCGGCGGCCGGGTCGGGAGCGGGGTCGGCCTGAGCGGGGCGGTCGGGAGCGCGCCGGGGCTCGCGCTGGAGGCGGATAGGGGCGCTGCGACGGATGTCGATGGTGTCTGCAACGACGTGGAATGAGCCGCGCTTTCCCACGTCTGTGTGGCTACGCCCGGCGCCGTCGGTGCGCCAATGGCCAGTGCCACGGCCAGCAGTCGGCATGGGCCGGTCAGGCGCGCAATGGGCAGCACGAGTCCCTCCTCTCCAATCGCGGTCTAAATTACCACGCCCCCGCCTTCGCGCCAATCGCTCCTGCGCGGAGTGGGAGGCCGGCTCGGCGGCTCCTGCCTCTTTGCGCAAGGGATATGCGCCCCTAGTCCGGCGTCATGGCGATGCGGGCCAGTTCCTCGCCCTCGATCAGCAGTGCCTCGTCGGTCTCGCGCCCGGCGACATGCTCGCGGCCGATCATGATGAGCACGGGCACGGCAAGCGGGCTCAGCCGGTCGAGCGCCTTGTGGATCATGGTGCCGGCGGCGCGATCGATCAGTTCGCCCAGACGCCCGACATCAGTCATGCGCGCGCGCGCATCGGCCCAGGCGGCGCGCAGCAGCAGATGATCGGGCTCGTAGCGGCGCAGCACATCGTAGATGAGGTCCGTCGAAAAGCTCACTTGCCGGCCGGTCTTGCGCGCGCCGGGCTGCTGGCGCTCGATAAGGCCGGAGATAACCGCCACGTCGCGAAAGGCGCGCTTGAGCAGCGAACTTTCCTCTACCCAAGCGATGAACTCATGATCGAGAATGTCGGCCGAGAAGAGCGCGCGCGGATCGCGTACCGGCTCCAGCCCATAGACCGCCAGGGCATAATCGTTGGAGACGAAGCCGATGGGTTTGAGGCCGCGTTCCTCCATGCGGCGCGTGAGCAGCATGCCAAGCGATTGGTGGGCGTTCCAGCCCTCGAAGCTGTAAACCAGCATGTAGTGCAGCTTCTCGTGGGGGAAGGTCTCGATGAGGAGCTGGTCGGGCCGGGGCAGGACGGAGCGCCGCTGCTGCATGTCCAGCCATTCGTGCACGTCCTCGGGGAAGCGGTGCCACTGGCCGGGGTCGGCAATGAAATGGCGCACCTTGTCGGCGAGGTGCGTGGTCATCGCCATGCGGGTGCCGCCCCAGCTCGGGATGCGCGCGGACTTGGCAGATGCGCGCACGATCAGCTCGGCCTCGGTCTGGCGGACCAGCTCGAGTGACATGCCGGAGAAGAAGAAGCGGTCGCCCGGCGCCAGCGTGGCGGCGAACATCTCCTCCACCGTGCCCAGCTTGCGGCCATTGGCGAAGCGGATGTCGAGCGCCAGCTGATCGACGATGATGCCGGCATTGATACGGTGCTGCTGGGCGAGGCGCGGGTGCGCCAGCCGCCAGCGCCCGTCCGGCTCGTGGACAAGGCGCTGGAAGCGATCATAAGCGCGCAGGGCATAGCCGCCCGTCGAGACGAACTGGAGCAACTCGTCGAGCTGCGCGCGGGTGAGCGCGGCATAAGGGCGGGCACTCGTCACCTCGGCATGGAGCGCGGCGGGATCGATAGGCCCAGCGCAGGCCAGCGCCATGATGTGCTGAGCGAGCACGTCCACGGCGCCGGGGCGGAAGCGCTCGGCATCGCGCTCGCCCGCCATCACCGCGTCATAGGCGGCCTGTGCCTCCAGATATTCGAAGCGGTTGCCCGGGATGAGAATGGCCTTGCTCGGCTCGTCCAGCCTGTGGTTGGCGCGGCCGATGCGCTGGAGCAGGCGTGAGGAACCCTTGGGCGCGCCCATCTGGATGACGCAGTCGACATCGCCCCAATCGATGCCGAGGTCGAGGCTGGCGGTGGCGACGAGCCCGCGCAGCCGCCCCGCCGCCATGGCCGCTTCCACCTTGCGCCGCGCCTCGCGGCTGAGGCTGCCGTGATGGATGCCGATGGGCAGGTTCTCGTCGTTCGCGCCCCACAATTCCTGGAAGATCAGCTCGGCAAGGCCGCGCGTGTTGCAGAAGACCAGTGTCAGGCGATTGGCCGCGATCAGATCGATCACCTGCCGCGCGGCATATTTGCCGCTGTGGCCGGACCAGGGGATGCGCCCCTCGGGAGTCAGGATGGTGAGATCGGGCGGGGCACCCGGCTCGCCCTCGACCAGCGTCACGCGCTCCGCCTCTCCATCCGGTGCCAGCCAGGCACGATACTGGTCCGGGTCCGCCACCGTGGCGGAGAGGCCAACGCGGCGCAGGCCCGGGCGCAAGGCCTGGAGACGGGCAAGGGAGAGCGCCAGCAGATCGCCGCGCTTGTCCGGCGCGAAGGCATGAATCTCGTCGACGATCACTGTCTCCAGGTCGGCGAAGAGCTGGTCAGCATCAGGGTAGGAGAGCAGCAGCGAGAGCGATTCGGGCGTGGTCAGCAGCATCTGCGGCGGACGGGCGCGCTGGCGGGCCTTGCGATCCGAGGGAGTGTCGCCGCTGCGCGTCTCGACGCGGATGGGCAGGTCCATCTCGGAAATGGGTGTGAGCAGGTTGCGCTGCACGTCGACCGCTAGCGCCTTCAGCGGCGAGACATAGAGGCTGTGCAGCCCCTCACGCGGACGACGGATCAGGTCGGCGAGACTGGGGAGGAAGCCGGCGAGGGTCTTGCCCGCACCGGTCGGGGCCACGAGCAGCGCATGCTCGCCCCGCGCCGCCGCTTCCAGCATGGCGCGCTGGTGAGCCCGCAGGCGCCAGCCGCGCGCCGCCATCCATGTGGTGATTTCGGGGGGCGGGGCGGCGTCCATCGCCCTAAGGTGGACCCGCCCGCGCGGATGCTCAAGTCCAGGGCGCCTCGCGGTCCCGTTCCTTGTCCTCGGCGTTCAGCTCCTCGCGCAGGGCCTTGGCGGCGCGGTCACTGCGTTCCTCGTCGCCGGGGCCGGTTTCGCGCCGGTTGCGCCACATCGCCCAGGCAAGCACGAGGCCTAGAAGGATGGGGCCCACGACCACGGCGAGTAACCAGGGGGAATTCATGGCGTCCTCCGCTTGGGCTGACGGCCGATCACCGCCTCCGCATGCGAAATGCGCGAGCGAGGAGCGGGGTTCCGATGAAGGAGGCGGGCTGTGCCTTAGCAACCAACCTTAGCCGCCAAGCTGCTCCCGACCTGCGCGCTGCTATGGCGAGGCCTTGCTCTGGCCTTGTAAACAGCGGCGCACAGCAAAAAAAAGGGCCACCCCGAAGGGCAGCCCTGGAAGTTTTAGGAGAGGATGCCTGAAAGGCCCGATCTGTATGCGTTACATACAAATTTTCCGCAAGTGCGAAATGTGCCTTAATGAGTGCAAAATTTGCATTCTAACGATTTTCCGCTGCGGAATCCCGGGCTTTTTCATGCAATCAGTGGCCTGCCTGGGCGCCCCGCTTCAGGCCTGAGAGCGCCAACTGCTCGTCAATTTGTGCAAGGAGGCGTTCCAGCCCGGCCGAATCGCGTGCTTCGGCCCGCGCGACCAGCACGTCCTGGGTGTTGGAGGCGCGCAGCAGCCACCAGCCATCGGCGGTGGTGACACGCGCGCCGTCGGTCGCGTCCACCTGCGCGCCGGCGGCCGCGAGCCGCGCCAGAACCTCGTCAATCACCGCGAACTTGCGGCTTTCATCCACCTGGAAGCGCAGTTCCGGGGTGTTGACCATGGCGGGCATCTCGCCGCGCAATTCGGTGACGCTTTTGCCAAGGTCGCTGGCGGCACGAATCAGACGCACGGCGGCATAGAGGGCATCGTCGAACCCGTAATATTGATGCTTGAAGAAGATGTGGCCGCTCATTTCGCCCGCAAGCGGGCTGCCTGTTTCCTTCATTTTGGACTTGATGAGGCTATGTCCCGTCTTCCACATCAGCGGCTTGCCGCCGAGCTGGGCGATGCGGTCGAACAGCGCCTTGCTGGCCTTCACATCCGCGATGATCGTGGCGCCGGGCTCATCCTTGAGCACCGGTTCGGCGAAGATGGCGAGAAGCTGGTCGCCCCAGATGATGCGCCCTTCGCCGTCGATCGCGCCGATCCGGTCTCCATCCCCGTCGAATGCCACGCCGAAATCGAGCTGTTTCTCCGCGACGAGCGTTCTGAGATCTACGAGGTTCTTTTCCTCGGTGGGATCGGGATGATGATTGGGAAAATTGCCGTCGACATCGGTGAAGAGCGTATAATGCTCGCCGGGGAGGAGCTTCACCAGCTTCTCGACCACCGGGCCGGCCGCGCCGTTGCCCGCGTCCCAGCCGATGCGGAACGCCTTGCCGTCGAAGCCTTCCACAAGCCGCGCGGCATAGCGGTCCATGATGTCGACCGTCTCGCTGCCGGCATGGCCCTCTTCCCAGTCGCCCTTGGCGGCAAGCTCGCCCAGGCCCTGAATGTCCGGCCCGAAAAATGGGCCGTGCTGGAACACCATCTTGAAGCCGTTATAATTGGCGGGATTGTGGCTACCGGTTATCTGAATGCCGCCGTCCACATCTAGAACGGCCTCGGCGTAATAAAGCATCGGCGTGGGGCCCTCGCCAATGCGCAGCACATGTACGCCGCTCTCGTTGAGGCCGTTCACCAGCGCGGCTTCGAGCATGGGGGAGGAGAGGCGCCCGTCATAACCCACCACCACACGGCTGCCGCCCGCGCGCCGGACGCGGGTCCCGAAGCCGCGGCCGATGGCATAGGCGTCCCGCTCGCCCAGCGTCTCGCCGATGATGCCGCGAATGTCATATTCGCGCAGGGACGTCGGGTGGAACTGGTGCGTCATAATCTCTCCGTCGATGATGCGTGAATGGCGTGTGTCGAGATGGGATACCTTAACCGATGGGCCCCGCCTGCCGCAGCAGTAGGTCGCGCGCGGCGTTAAGACGAGCGGCAAGCGCTTCGGTTCCGCCACTGTCGGGATGGTTGCGGGCGATGAGCCGGCGGTGCGCGGCGATGATCGCCTCGCGTCCGGCGTCCGCCGGCAGGCCGAGCAGAGCGCGTGCTTCAGCGATCTGGCCCTGTGCGAGGGGAGGGACCGGGGCACGCGCAGCGCGGATGCGCAGGCGCGGCCAGCGCAGCCACAGCGCGCCGGCGGCGATCAGGCCCAGCCCGAGCGTGGGCCTTGCGTCGGCAAGCAGGATAATGCCGCCGAGCAGGGCGACGAAACCGGGCCAGTTGCGCCGATCGCGCAGCGCCTTGCCGCCAAAGGTGAGCCACAGCAGCAGCGCGCCGAGCAGGGCCGCCAGTGCCATGGCCCGCGCCTCAGGCCGCCGACTGCGTCGCCGGACGGACGCCGGGCATGGGGATTGCAAGGCCCGCGATCATCTCACGCAGTTCCTGCCGGGCGGCGAGGTGGCTGACGCCCAGTTCGCCCAAATGGCCTTTGTCGAGCAAGGTAAGGCCGGAGGGAAACAGCTCGCGAAAGATGACGCGCTCGGAGAGGCCCGGAATGACGCGGAAGCCCACGCGCTTGGCCAGTTCGCCCAGAGCCTCGCCCACGCGGCGCTGGTTGCGCGCTTCCATGTGGTGCAGGCGGTTGCGCAGCACCACCCAGTCGATGGTGACGCCGTCCGCCTTGGCGCGGCTCTTGCGCGCTTCCCACATGAGCTCGGAATAGAAGCTGAGGCGCTTGACCTTGAAATTCTCCGGGTCGACCTGGCCGATGAGGTCGAAATCCACAAAGCTGTCGTTCATGGGCGTCACCAGCGTGTTGGCGCGGGCGGCGGCGTGGCGGGCGACGGGATCGTCGCGGCCGGGCGTGTCGATGATGACCACCTGCGCCTGCTCGCCCATTTCCGCGATGATCGCGTCGAGTCCCTCGGCATCGCCGTCATGCACGCGCCAGACTGGCCCGGGCAGCTCGATGGCGCGGCGCACGGCCGTCTCGGCGCGATTTTCCAGATAGCGCGTCACCGTACGCTGGCGGTGGTCGAGATCGATCACCGCGACCGAGACGCCCTGCGAGGCCAGAGCCACGGCGGTGTGTACGCAAGTGGTCGACTTGCCGGTGCCGCCCTTTTCATTGGCGAAGACGATGAGGTGCGGCGCGGTGCCGGAGCGTTGGGCATTTGCGGCGGGGGCACTGGTCATGATGCTGTCGTGTCGGGCCTGTTCAAAGTGGGTGGGGTGTGCTTGACCGGCGCGCGGTCAGGAGCGACAAGGCGCCCCCGCTCCCCATGCAGGGGGCCTTATCGGAGGCTTGGGTCCCGTGCAAATCTTCCGTGATGTCGAGGGGCTGCACGCCGGTCTCGCCGCGCTGCGCAGGGGTGAGGCTGGCAGCGCACCCATCGCCATGGTGCCGACCATGGGCGCGCTCCACGCCGGTCATATGGCGCTGGTCGAGGCGGCAAGGGCCCGCGCGGCGCATGTCGTGGTCTCCATCTTCGTCAATCCCACGCAGTTCGGCCCCAATGAGGATCTCGCCGCCTATCCCCGCCGTGAGGCGGAGGACGCGGCCATGCTGCGCGCGGCCGGCGTATCGGCACTGTGGGCGCCGGGCGTGGAGGCGATGTATCCGCGCGGCTTCGCGACGAGCATCCATGTCGCGGGCGTGAGCGAGGAACTGGATGGCGCCCACCGGCCCGGCCATTTCGATGGCGTGGCCACGGTGGTTGCGAAGCTGCTCAACCAGGTGCGGCCGGATGTCGCCTGCTTTGGCGAGAAGGATTATCAGCAGCTCGCCGTTATTCGCCGCCTCGTGATGGACCTGGACATGGGCGTGGAGATCGTCGGCGTGCCGACAGTGCGCGACGCGGACGGGCTCGCGCTCTCCTCGCGCAACGCCTACCTCTCTTCCGAAGCGCGCGGCAAGGCGCTTGCCCTGCCGCGCGCGCTGGAAGAAACGGCGCGTTCGCTCGTGGCGGGCGCAGACGTCGCGGAGGCGCTGGCCCGGGCGGTGGACGCGATCCGTGCCGGGGGCTTCGAGTCTGTCGATTATGTGGCGCTGCGCGATGCGGTGAGCCTGGCCCCGCTCGACTCGCTGGATCGGCCGGCGCGCCTGCTGGCGGCCGCCCGCATCGAGGGCACGCGGCTCATCGACAATATTGCCGTTAACCCCTGAATCCCGCGCATTTCATCAGTGTGAAGGGCGATGGAACGGCTTTGGTCGTTACAGCGTTAACTATTTTTCAAGGGCCAGCATGCTGGACTGGTGCCATCACGGACCTGACAGGGGGTTTGACGTGGCGAATAATATGGAGAGTGCCCGTTTTCTGATCGAGAGCCGCATGCGCGATGCTGCGCGCGGCGATGCGCAGGCGCGCTATGATCTGGGCGTGGCTTTTAGTTGCGGAACGAGCGGTGTGGGGATCGATCTCGTCGAGGCGCATAAATGGTTTAATCTCGCCGCCCTTGCCGGCAGCGAAGAAGGGCAGCACTGCCGAGCCGAGATTGCGGAGGAAATGACGGCACGCGAGATTGTCGAGGCCCAGCGCCTTGCTCGCGCCTGGCTGAACAAGCGGGCACGCGCCGCCGCCTGACCCGATAAAGCCGGCTTCAGCCGTCCTTGCGGAAGGGGCCGAGTGTCGCCAGCCAGTCGCGGTCCTGCTCCAGCGCGGCGGTTTCGCGTGCCAAGAACTCCGCCACTGCACGGCGGAAGCTTCGATTGGGAATATAGTGCGCCGACCAGGTCGGCACGGGCCGATAGCCGCGGCTGAGCTTGTGCTCGCCCTGCGCACCGGCCTCCACGCGCGCCAGCCCGCGCGCAATGGCGGCATCGATCGCCTGATAATAGCACAGCTCGAAATGGAGGAAGGCTACATCCTCCACACAGCCCCAATAGCGCCCGTAGAGCGTATCCGCGCCGATCAGGTTGAGCGCCCCGGCAATGGGCGCGCCATCGCGCAGGGCAAGGATGAGCAATGTGCGCTCCGCCATGCGCTCGCCGAGCAGCGAGAAGAAGGGGCGCGTGAGATAGGGCTGTCCCCATTTGCGGCTGCCAGTGTCCTGATAGAAGGTCCAGAAGGCATCCCAATGGGTTTCGGTCAGCGCGTCGCCGGTCAGGTGGACGATTTCCAGCCCCTCCTGCGCGCGGGCCCGTTCCTTGCGCAGGGCCTTGCGGTGGCGGCTGGAGAGGGCCCCGAGAAAATCCTCGAAACTGGAATAGCCTTCATTCGCCCAATGATATTGGCTGCCCTGGCGGATCAGCCAACCGCCAGCGCGGAAGCGCTCCACCTCCTTTGCCGTGATGAACGTGGCATGGGCCGAACTCAGCCCGTTCTGGTCGACGACGGCCTCAATGCCCTTGAGGAGCCCATTC
>DASRXY010000120.1:0-6842 GCA_035654035.1 Sphingobium sp.
CCCGGGCGTGGTCATCAATGTCATCTTCGGCCTGCTCACCATCTTCTTCGCGCTCTCGGGATGGACGCGGCTGCGCCAGCGCACGATTCGCGGACGGGGCAGCTTCTCGGGCGCGATGGCGATCGCGCGGGTCATCCAGAATGTCGTCGATGCCACGTCGCGCTATGTGCTCACCATCACCAGCATCAACCTGGCGCTGGGCGGCGTCGTCGCTTGCCTGCTGGCGATGCTGGGCATGCCCTCGCCGGTCATGTGGGGCGGATTCGTAGCGCTGCTCAACTTCGTGCCCTATTTCGGCCCCATCGTCGCGGCGCTGCTGCTGGCGCTGGGCGGTCTCATGAGCTTCTCCTCGCTGGGGCTGGCGCTGACCCCCGCCGCGATCATGGTGCTATGCCACCTGCTGGAGACCAATGTGGTGACGCCATTGGTGCTCGGCGGGCGGCTCAAGATGAACCCACTGATGATTCTCGTCTCGCTGAGTTTCTGGACCTGGGTGTGGGGTGCTGCCGGAGCGCTGCTCTCTGTGCCGCTGCTCATCATCATCCGCACGGTGCTTTCGGCCGCCGGCAAGCCGGATATTGCGGGCTTTCTCTTCGAAGACGGCACGCTGACGCGCCCCGCGGCGGCGCCTGCGGAGGAATATCAAGAAAGTAGGCCATTGGAGAGTTGACAGGGCCAGCGCCCTCTTATACCTGCGCGGCCTCCGCAGGAGATGCGGGTGTAGCTCAGTTGGTTAGAGCGCCGGCCTGTCACGCCGGAGGTCGCGGGTTCGAGCCCCGTCACTCGCGCCACTCCCCCTCATCGGGAGTGGCGCCGGCTCCACCGGACCATCAGCAGAATGTTTGTTCGAGAGTTAGTGAAACGCCGCGCGCGTCAGCGCCAGCGGCCGGTTTCCATCCAGCCGAGCAGCGGCCGCACGGGGAAGATCCACACGATCCCCGCCGTCACGTAGACGATGAGCTGCACGACGCGCGGCCAGGTGCCGATGACGCCGGAGAAGCTGGCGATGAGGATCGCCCACAGCGCAATGAGCGTCAGAATGAGGAGCATGCCGACGGGTTTGCGCCAGCTTGGCTTGTAATCCATCAGCCGTCCGCCCGCTCGATCACGGATTGCTCGGTGACGACCATGTGCAGCGGCACGTCCCACGGCTGGACGGGGAGGGCGTCCACCATCTGCGAGGACCAGGCGAGGCCGATGCGGCGCCGATCTGGCAGGCGCTCGAACATGCGGTCATAATAGCCCGCGCCGTTGCCAATGCGGTTGAGCTGACGATCGAAGCCGACCATGGGCGTAAGGAACACGTCGGGATCGACCACGGCGGCCTCCGGTCCCGGTTCGGGGATTCGCAAGGGGCCTCCAGCGGTTAGCGGCTCGCCAGGCGCCCAGGCGCAGAAATCCATGCGGCCCGGCACATCCGGGTCGATGCGCGGCAGGCAGAGCTTGAAGCCGCGCTCGTGCAGGAAATCGATGAGCGCGCCCGTCGGCGCTTCCGATCCCACCGAGAGATAGAGGGCGATGCGCGCGCCCGGTGGCAGCAGCGCCATCACCGGCGAAGGCAGCACGCGGAAGGAAAGATTGCGCACGGAGGCGGGCAGCGCCGCCACCTGTGCCTTGCGGCGCCGCCGCAGTTCGGTGCGCAGCGCGGCGCGGTCGGTGGGAAGCTCTGTCATGATGTCCGGGATCGGCAGTTGCAGGGTGACGGGACCGCCATGGCCGTTTGCTGGAATATCCTCTGACGCCTCAACGTCAGGTGGGGACCATGTAACACGGACCGGAGTCCGGCAAGGGACAGCCCCCTAGGATGTGATTATCGCCTCAGGGATGTTCGCTTAAGCGCGCACCGGGCAGTACCCGTCGCTTCCCTATCTAGGGCCTCTCCAGAGGCTTCGCAATGGGCGCTGACGGGGGAAGGGCTCAGGCGTTGAGCAGATCGGCCGCCAGGCTGTCGCCCAGCGCTTCTAGCCGCTGCGCGAGGCGTTCCAGCGCGGCGAGCAGGGCGGGGTCGTCCTGCGGCGGCGGTGGCGGGGGCGGCGGAGCGGCCGCGGGGCGGGGTGCCGGCGCGCCGCCATTCTGCTGGTCGTGCAGCGCATCGGCCAGCAGCAGGCCGGCAAACAGCAACTGACGCACTTCGGTAAGGCCAGGACTGCCGGTCTTCACCTTGTCCACCCGCTCGGAAATCATGCCGGCGAGGTGGCGTAGCCGGTCCTCGTCGCCATCGCGGCAATGCACGGCATATTGGCGGCCGCCCACCATGATCTTGACTTCGGCCATCAGGCGTCGCTCCGCGCTTTCTGGAGATCGCCGATCAGCGCATCCAGGGATTTGAGCGCGGCGATGGCCTTCTCGCGCGAGAAAGGGTCGATGTCGATCGCGGGGGCGTCGGCGGTCTCGGCCTCCATGGCGGCCAGCCGCTCGTCCAGCGCGCGGGCCCGCGCTTCGGCCAGTTGCCGTGCAATCCCTTCCGCCCGCGAGAGGGCGCGCTCGATCCGGCCTATCGCCTGCATCATTGCATCACTTGCCATGGCGCGGTCCTTAACATGGCGGAAAGCGAAAGCGAAAGCGGCTTTTCGACGCGGCGAAGGGCGGGCCGCATGTTGACGCTAGGGCCGCAAATCGACATTGCATGCCCGCGCGGCGACTCGATGCGGCCCTATGTCCGCTTCGCCGGCCGCCGCGAAGGAAAATGCATTGCCTGCGGGCACAGACAATTGAAGGGGTTCCGCCGCCATGTCCGTCACAGAAAAGCGCCTCGCCGACGCCATCCGCGTGCTGGCGATGGATGCCGTACAGGCGGCGAACAGCGGCCATCCCGGCATGCCGATGGGCATGGCCGATGTCGCGACCGTGCTGTTCAGCGATTATCTGAAGTTCGATCCCAAGGCGCCGAAATGGGCGGACCGCGATCGCTTCGTGCTCTCGGCCGGCCATGGCTCCATGCTCATTTACGCGCTGCTGCACCTGACCGGCTATGACGAGCCGACGATGGAAGACATCGCCAATTTCCGTCAGCTCGGCACGCCGTGCGCCGGCCATCCCGAGAATTTCGAGCTGCCGGGCGTCGAAGCCACCACGGGCCCGCTGGGGCAGGGGCTGGCCATGGCGGTCGGCATGGCGATGGCCGAGCGGCATCTGAATGCCGTGTTCGGAGACGAGCTGGTCGATCACCGTACCTGGGTGATTGCCGGCGACGGGTGCCTGATGGAAGGCATCAACCATGAGGCCATCGGCCTGGCCGGTCATCTCGGTCTCGGCCGCCTCAATGTGCTGTGGGACGACAACAAGATCACCATCGACGGCGCGGTGTCGCTCTCGTCGAGCGAGGATGTGAAGGCGCGCTATGCCGCCACCGGCTGGCATGTGGTAAGCTGCGACGGCCACGACTTCGCGGACATTCGCCGCGCGCTGGCCGAGGCTGCGGCCGATCCGCGCCCCTCGCTTATCGCCTGTTCGACCCGCATCGGCCATGGCGCGCCCAATCTGGCCGGCACCAACAAGGTGCATGGCGCTGCGCTGGGCGAAGCGGAAGTGGCCGCCGCCCGCGCCAATCTGGGCTGGGACCTGCTGCCGTTCCAGCTTCCCGACGACGTGCGTGATGCCTGGCTCAACATCGGCAAGCGCTCGCAGGCCGTTCATGCCGATTGGGAAAAGCGGCTCGCTAGCCATTCCGCCAAGGATGAATTCACGCGCCGGATGGAAGGCCGCCTGCCCGCGTCCTTCAGCCTGAAGCCCTATCTGGAAGCGTTGATCGCCGAGCCCAAGAAGGTCGCGACCCGTAAGGCGAGCGAAATGACGCTCGACGCGATCAACGTGCAGTTGCCCGAGACCATCGGCGGCTCGGCGGACCTCACCGGCTCCAACAACACCAAGTCCAAGGACCAGACGGTCGCCTTCACGCGCGAAAGCTACGAGGGCCGCTACGTCTATTACGGCATCCGCGAATTCGGCATGGCCGCCGCGATGAACGGCATGGCGCTGCACGGCGGCGTCATTCCCTATGGCGGCACCTTCCTGGTGTTCTCGGATTATTGCCGCAATGCCATCCGCATGTCCGCCATCCAGCGTCAGCGCGTGGTCTATGTAATGACGCACGACAGCATTGGCCTGGGCGAGGACGGCCCGACGCACCAGCCGATCGAACATGTCATGTCGCTGCGCCTCATCCCCAATGTGGAGGTGTTCCGGCCGTGTGACACCATCGAGACGGCAGAGTGCTGGCAGCTTGCGCTGGAGAATGCCACCGGGCCCTCCGTGCTCGCGCTCACGCGCCAGAACCTGCCGCAACTGCGCACCGACATCGCCGAGAACCGCTCGGCCAGGGGCGGCTACACGCTCGTGGAAGCCAAGGGCGCGCCGAAGGCCGTCATCGTTGCGACCGGCTCGGAAGTGGAAATCGCCGTCGAGGCGGCGGAACTGCTGGCCGGCAAGGGCATTGCAGCCCGTGTCGTGTCTATGCCCAGCGTCTCGCGCTTCCTGGCGCAGGACGCCGCCTATCGCGAAGCCGTGCTGCCCAAGGGCGCGCTGCGCGTCTCCATCGAGGCGGGCACGACCTACGGCTGGAGCGAGATCGTCGGGCTGGATGGGCTGCGCTGCGGCATCGACAGCTTCGGCGCCTCCGGCAAGGCCGAGCAGCTCTATGCCCATTTCGGCCTGACCGGCCCCGCCATTGCGGACCGCATCGCTCGCGCGCTCGCCTGACCAGAGAAGGAGTAAGAGACCATGGCCACCAAAGTTGCAATCAACGGGTTCGGACGAATCGGCCGTCTCGTGGCGCGTGCCATTCTGGAGCGCAGCGATCATGATCTCGAGCTGGTGTCGATCAACGATCTCGCCAAGCCCGAGGCCAATGCGCTGCTCTTCAAGCGCGACAGCGTCCATGGTCCTTTCCCCGGGGAAGTGTCGGTCGATGGCGGCGACATCATCGTCAACGGCAAGCGCATCCATGTGACAGCCGAGCGCGACCCGGCCAATCTGCCGCATGCCAAGAACGGCGTGGACATCGCGCTGGAATGCACCGGCTTCTTCACGGATCGCGAGAGCGCCTTCAAGCATCTGTCCGCCGGCGCCAAGCGCGTGGTCATTTCCGCGCCGGCCAAGGGTGTGGACAAGACGGTGGTGTTCGGCGTCAACCATGACGTGCTGACCAAGGACGACATCGTCGTCTCCAACGCGAGCTGCACCACGAACTGCCTGGCGCCGCTCGCCAAGGTGCTCAACGATGCCCTGGGCATTGAGCGCGGCCTGATGACCACGGTGCACAGCTACACCAACGACCAGAAGATCCTCGACCAGATCCACAGCGACATGCGCCGTGCGCGCGCCGCCGCCATGTCGATGATCCCCACGACCACGGGCGCCGCCCGCGCCGTGGGCGAAGTGCTGCCCGAGCTGAAAGGCAAGCTGGACGGTGCCGCGATCCGCGTGCCCACGCCCAACGTATCGATCGTGGACCTCACTTTCACACCCAAGCGCGACACGACGCGCGAGGAAGTGAACGCGCTGCTCAAGGCGGCATCGGAAAGCGGCCCGCTCAAGGGCGTGCTCGCTTATTCGGAAGAACCGCTGGTTTCCATCGACTATAACCACTGCCCGGCCAGCTCGACCATCGACAGCCTGGAGACGGCGGTGATCGACGGCAAGCTGGTGCGCGTGCTGAGCTGGTACGACAACGAATGGGGCTTCTCGAACCGCATGGTCGACACGACCAAGGTGGTCGCGAGCCTGCTCTGAACGACTAACAGACACCGTTCGCCCCGGCGGATGAGGGGCATTCTTTCTGCTTGAAAGAGAAGGGCTGGGCTTGGACAAGCTCAGCCCGAACGGTTTTCCGGAGAGATGGACATGGCCAAGCCCTTCAAGACGCTCGACGACATGGGAGACATTGCCGGCAAGACAGTGCTGGTCCGCGAGGACCTCAACGTGCCGATGCAGGAGGGCTCGATCACCGACGATACGCGCCTGCGCGCCGCCGTGCCGACCGTGCTGGAGCTGGCGGATCGCGGCGCCAAGGTGCTCATCCTCGCCCATTTCGGCCGGCCCAAGGGCCGCAAGTCGCCCGACCTCTCGCTCTCGCTGGTGACGCGCGCGCTTACGCATGTGCTGGGCCGTGACGTGCAGTTCATTCCCGATTGCCAGGGTGAGGCGGCCGCGGCTGGCATTGCCGTGATGCGGGGCGGCGACATCGCCCTGCTCGAGAACACCCGCTTCCACGCCGGGGAGGAGAAGAACGATCCCGCGCTCAGCCAGGCCATGGCGGCGCTGGGCGACCTCTATGTGAACGATGCCTTCTCCGCCGCGCACCGCGCCCATTGCTCGACCGAGGGGATCGCGCACATCCTGCCTGCCTTCGCCGGCCGGCAGATGGAGAAAGAGCTGGACGCACTGGAAGCCGCGCTCGGCAATCCGCAGAAGCCCGTCGCGGCGGTGGTCGGCGGCGCCAAGGTCTCGACCAAGCTCGACGTGCTCAACAATCTGGTGGCCAAGGTCGACCATCTCATCATCGGTGGCGGCATGGCCAACACCTTCCTCGCCGCGCGGGGCGTGAATGTCGGCAAGTCGCTGTGCGAGCACGATCTGCGCGAGACCGCCAGCGCCATTCTCGACAAGGCGGAGCGCGCCGGCTGCACGGTCCATTTGCCCTATGACGTGGCGGTGGCGACGGAGTTCGCCGCCAATCCCGCCTCGTTGCGCATCTGCTCGGTGCACGAAGTTGCGGCCGATGAGATGATCCTCGATGTCGGCCCGACGGCGGTCGAGGCGCTGGCCGACGTGCTCAAGACCTGCCGCACGCTGGTGTGGAACGGCCCGCTCGGCGCGTTCGAGCTGGCGCCCTTCGACAAGGC
>DASRXY010000121.1:0-14620 GCA_035654035.1 Sphingobium sp.
TCGGTAAAAGCCGGCGAGGGCCCAGCGCTGCTGGAGCTGACCGCCGCGCAACCGATGGACCTCCACCGCGAGGCGCTGGCGCCGGTCATGGTCGTGATGACGGTCAAGTTCGATGCCGCGCCCACTGGCGCCTGGACGGCCACCGTCAAGTGCGGGGAGGGCTGTGGCAAGACCATCTCCCTGCCCGCCATTGCCGATGTGCCAACGGGCAAATGGGTGGCCTTGGGCTGGGCGCTGCGCTGCTTCGCAATGAGCCAGCAGGAGACGAGCCACATCACCGCGCCGTTCAGCATCGCCATCGAGGGCGCGACCGACTTCTCGCTCGCGCGCGTCCAGCTCAGCACAGTCGCCGATATCCGCACGCGCTGCCCAGCCTAGGGTTTTAGGCCTCGTTCGTGGGCGTAGCGCCGGCCCGACGCGACCGGTCGGCCGCCCATAGGATAGGGCCAGTGGGTGGGTGGCCGGCCGGGATCGCGTCCGATCACTCCAGCACACCCCCTCGTCATCCCGGCGAAAGCTGGGATTTCACCGGCGGGGCGCCGCGCTCGACCGCCCCGGGGCTCGTGCCTGCGCAGGAGCACGGTTGTTCTTGTCGGATAAGGGAGCTCGCTGCCCCCCGCCTCAGCTCCCGTTGGGGCCGGGGCCGCTCGGGGCCGAGCCCATCGGGCCCGCACCAACGGTGCCGATATTGCCGAAGATCTCATCAAACAGGCTGCGCTTGCGGCCTGCCGTCTCCGTCTTGTCGCCCACCGGCGAGATGCGCGCCACGTTATTCAGCGTGGGATCGTTGAGCACCTGCGCGACGTTGCCGGCATTGTCGAACTCGATCACATACAGATTCTGCGCGATCGGGCGCGGCGTGCCGAACGAGAGCTGCTTGGTGGTGCGCGAAACATAATACCAGCGCTCGGGCCCAAACTGCGAGACGAAGCTCGGCCGGCCCATCGCGCCTTGCACGGAGGCCTTGTTGTCCACGCCGGGCAGCACCGAACCGACGATCAGCGGCTCGATGATGAAGCCCTGATGCTCCTGAACGCGCGAACAGCCCCCCGCCAGCAGCAGGAGCAGGGCGCCGCCTGCCGCCACGAACGGCCGACCGTTGAACTGACGCATTCTCATCTCCTGGCCATCACGACTTTCGCCCATTGCATTGCCGGCCATTGCAATCAAGGGCGTTGCAATCAATATGCGGCCCGGCCGCCATGCCCGCGCGACCGCATGGTGCGGAACGGAGCGGCCCGCCCTTGTCTGCGTGCCGAAAGCTGAACGTCCGATGAGCCTGCTTGCTTCCCTCTTCTCCCGCAAGGATGAGCGCGCCCCGCTGCGCCCGCTCTATGCCGCGCTGATCGCGCGCGCCCGCGCGCCGCATTGGTATGAGGCGGGCGCCGCGCCGGACACGCTGGACGGCCGCTTCGACATGGTGACGGCGATGATGAGCCTTGCTCTGCTGCGCATGGAAGCGCTGGAGCTGGTCGGCGAGAGCGCGCGGCTTACCGAGATTTTCGTCGAGGACATGGATGGGCAGGTGCGCCAGATCGGCTTCGGCGACCTCGTGGTGGGCAAGCAGATCGGTCGGATGATGAGCGCGCTCGGCGGGCGCCTGGGCGCCTATCGGGCGGGTCTGGCCGGTGAGGCGCCGCTCGGCGAGGCGATCGTGCGCAATATCTACCGGGGCGAGGCCCCCGCGCCGGCCGCGCTCGCTCATGTCGAGGCGAAGCTGCGCGCCTTCGCCGCCGCGCTCGATGGGCTGTCGGCCGAGGCGCTGCTGGCCGGCGCGTTGCCGGAGGCCTGACGCATGGCCGCGCCCGCTCCCGAATTCTCCCGCCCGCTACGCCTCAACGAGGTGGGCGACGGCACGCGCGAGCGCATGATCGAGGCCGAGTCCGATGAGCGCGCGGCGCTGGCGCGGCGCTTCGGGCTGCTGGCGCTCGACCGGCTGACGGCGCGGCTGCATGTCGTGCCCGAGGAGACGAGCTGGCTGGTGCGCGGTACATTGAGCGCCGACCTGGCACAGGCCTGCGTCGCAACGGGCGACTCGGTGCCGGCGCATGTCGAGGCGCCTTTTGTGGTGCGCTTCGTGCGCGATCTCGATACGCCCGAGGCCGAGGAAATTGAGCTGAGCGACGAGGATTGCGACCTGATGGCGCTGGAGGGCGAACGCATCGATCTGGGCGAGACGGTTGCCCAGTCCCTCGCCCTCAATCTCGACCCCTACCCCCGCGCGCCCGATGCCGATGCACGGCTGCGCGAACTGGGCGTGCTGCGCGAGGACGAGAGCGGGCCGTTCGCGGCGCTCAAAGGGCTGAAGCTGGGGAAGGACAAGGGCAAGGCCTGAAGGCGGGGTTTTTAGGGGCGCTGCCTGTCTCCTTCCCCGGTTTCGCATTCCCCAGGCTCGTAATTTTCACTTCACGCCAACGCCGTTTTCGTTCCCCTTTCGTTCAACATCCACCCTGCTATACTCCCGCGCCATGTCCGAGGAGCCCGCCCCGCAGCGCAAGATCATCCATATCGACATGGATGCCTTCTATGCGTCGGTCGAGCAGCGCGACAATCCGGCGCTGCGCGGCCTTCCCGTGGCGGTCGGCGGCGCCGGGCCGCGCGGGGTGGTCGCGGCGGCGAGCTATGAGGCGCGGGTGTTCGGCGTGCGCTCGGCCATGCCGGGCGGACAGGCGCGGCGGCTTTGCCCGGATCTTATCTTCGTGCCGGCCCGCTTCGATGCCTATCGCGCGGTGAGCCGCCAGATCCGCGCCATTTTTGAGCGGTTTACCGACATCATCCAGCCGCTCTCGCTCGACGAAGCCTATCTCGACGTCACTCACAACAAGCTGGGCATCGTCTCGGCGACCTATGTGGCGCAGGAGATTCGCCGGCTGATCCGCGAGGAAACCGGGCTCACTGCCTCGGCCGGCGTCTCGTGCAACAAGCTCATCGCCAAGCTCGCCTCCGACCAGAACAAGCCCGATGGCCTGTGCGTGGTGACGCCCGAGCAGGCCGAGGCCTTCATGGCGGCGATGCCGGTCGCGCGCATCCATGGCGTGGGGCCTGTCACGGCGCGGCGCATGGCGACGCTCGGCATCCACAACGGCGCCGACCTCAAGGCCTGGCCGCTCGACGCCCTCAAGCGCCATTTCGGCAAGGCCGCCGCTTTCTATTACGGCGCCGCGCGCGGCCTCGACGAACGGCCGGTGCGCGACCGGGAAGCACGCAAGTCGATCAGTGTCGAGGATACGTTCGAGCGGGATATCGGCGCGGAGGAGGAACTGGTCGCGGCCCTGACGAAAATCGCCGATCGGCTCTGGACGCGCGTGGAGAGCGCCCATGCCATTGGCCGCACGGTGACGCTCAAGATCAAGCTGGGCGATTTCCGCATCATGACCCGCGCCCGCTCGCTGCCGCAGCCGCCAGCCAGCGCGAGGGAAACCCTCGCGATCGGTGTGGACCTGCTGCGCGCCCAGCTTCCGCTGCCGATCGGTGCGCGGCTGCTGGGGCTGGGCCTCTCCAACATGGTCGGCGAAGATACGGGGGAGAAGGCGAACGACACGGCAGACCGGCAGCTCAAGCTGGCCTTTGCGTGAGACGGACCCATTCGCCCCCGCCCTGCCCACGAACGCAATTCCGGGGGCGGGATGGGAGGTCGCTTGCGGCCCGGGTTGCCTGTGGCGACCTTCCATTTTCGCGTCTCCCGGAATGACGGGGAAGGAAAACCAAGTGCTTCCGTTTGACCCTATGGCCCTGCTTCCTTAGCGAAGGCAGCGTCATGCCATCGTCTCAAAAAAGTTCTCCACGCTCCGCATTGCTGGCCTTCCTCACCGGCGAGGCGGGCAGCGGCCTGCTCCTCATCCTTGCCGCTTTGCTGGCCATCCTGCTCGTCAATCTCTGGCCGCAGGCGGCGAACCTCTATCATCATCTGCTGCACGCGCCGCTCGGCCATACGCTCGCGCCGGCGCTCGGCGAGATGACGCCGCATCTGTGGATCAACGACGGGTTGATGGCGGTTTTCTTCCTGGTCGTCGGCCTGGAAATCAAGCGCGAGTGGCTCGACGGGCGCCTGGCCGATTGGGAGCGCCGCCGCCTGCCCATCATCGCCGCCGCGGCCGGCATGGCAGTGCCGGCGCTGGTCTATCTCACGGTCTCGGGGCATGTGCCGGGGCTCGCGCGCGGCTGGGCCATTCCCGCCGCGACCGACATCGCCTTCGCGCTCGGCGTGCTCGCGCTGCTCGGCAAGCGCGCGCCGCTCTCCCTCAAGCTGCTCCTCGCCACCATCGCCATTGTCGACGACATGGGCGCGGTCGCCATCATTGCCATTGCCTATACCGCCAGCATCGGGGGAGCGGCGCTGCTCTGCGCGGCGCTGGTCTTCGGCGCCATGATCGCGCTGGGGCGGCTGGGCGTGAAGGCCTTGTGGCCCTTCCTCCTGCTCGCCGCGCTGCTCTGGTATTGCGTCCTGCTCTCGGGCGTCCACGCAACCATCGCCGGTGTGCTCGCCGCCATCGCCATTCCCATCCGCATCACGCCGGGCGCGCCGGACGCTGCGGACAGCCCGCTCCATCGGCTCGAACATGCGCTACATCCGTGGAGCGCCTATCTCATCGTGCCGCTGTTCGGCTTCGCCAATGCGGGCGTGCATCTGGAGGGTAACCTGCTCGGCCAGATCGCCCAGCCCCTGCCGCTCGCCGTGACGCTCGGCCTTTTCCTCGGGAAACAGGCGGGGATTTTCGGCGCCATCTTCGGCTGCGTGAAGCTGGGCCTGGCGCCGATGCCGCGCGGTGCCACCTGGGCGCAGGTCCATGGCCTCGCGCTGCTCTGCGGCATCGGGTTCACCATGAGCCTGTTCATCGGCGGCCTCGCCTTTCCCGGCGCGCCCGAGCATGTCGAGGAAGCCAAGCTCGGCATCCTGGGCGGATCGCTGCTTTCGGCGTTGGTCGGCTATGCGCTGCTGCGGCTTGCGCCGCTCCATCCCGAGCATGAGGCAATGGCACGCAGTCAGGCGGCGGAAATCGAGGCGGACGGCGATGTGGCCCATTAAAAAGGCGGCGCGCCCGCGCACTGTCGGCCTGCTCGGCGGCTCCTTCAATCCGGCCCATGGCGGCCATCGCACCATCTCGCTGCGCGCCCGCGAGGCGCTGGGGCTGGACGAGGTCTGGTGGCTGGTCTCGCCCGGCAATCCGCTGAAGCCGGCGGCTGGCATGGCGCCGCTCCCCGCGCGCGTGGCGAGCGCCCGTCCGCAGGCCCGGCGGGCGCCGATCCGCGTCACCGCCATCGAGCGCGATCTGGGCACGCGCTATACGGTTGATACGCTTGCGGCGCTGCGCCGGCGCTATCCGCGCATCCGCTTTATCTGGCTGATGGGCGAGGACAATTTGGCGCAATTCCACCAGTGGAAGCATTGGCGCGCCATCGCGCGGACCCTGCCCATTGCCGTGATCGCTCGGCCGCACTATAATAAGGCTGCGCATGGCTCACCCGCCATGGCCTGGTTTCGGCGCTTCGTCCGCCCCGCGAGCCAGCGAAAAAGCTGGACGACATGGAGACTGCCGGCGCTCGTGCTGCTGCGCTTTCGCCCCGATCCCCGATCCGCCACCCTGTTGCGGCAGACGGCTCCCCATTGGCACCGGACCCACGCCCATGCCGCCGCGCCCCGCGACGGCGTGACCCACCGCCTCATCCTCTCATAGGAGTGATATTGTCCATCATGCAGCCTACCCCTGCATCCCGCCCCGCCGCTAACGACCGGGGTGCCGTGCGCCCTGCGCCCGACGACAGCCCGGACGCGCTGCTCGCCCTCGTGCTCGAGTCGCTGGACGACGATCAGGCGCAGGACATCGTCAGCATCCCGCTGGCGGGCAAGAGCAGCATCGCGGACCATATCGTCATCGCCTCCGGCCGCTCCTCGCGCCAGGTGACCGCCATTGCCCAGAAGCTCGCCGAGCGGATCAAGACGCGCATGGGCCGCACTGTGCGCATCGAGGGCCTGCCCGTGGCGGACTGGGTGCTGGTCGACGCCGGGGACGTGATCGTCCACGTTTTCCGCCCCGAAGTGCGCAGCTTCTACAATCTCGAGCGCATGTGGGGCTTCGTAGACGCACCGGCGGCTGGCGAAGCCTGACTTCACACGCGGCGGAGCCACGCTCGCCAGCAAAGACCCGGCTGATGACATATTAGGCTTTTCTGGTCGAAAGAAATAAGCCCTTCGGCAGGTGCTGAGCGACCGCCTTTCACAGAGGCTCGCGAGAGAATTGGGAGAGACGCCATGCTGCTGCACATCGTCGCGCGCGGCCGTATTGGTCGTTCACCTGAAGCCGAGCTGGTGGAGCGCTACATGAAGCGCATCGCCTGGCCCAGCCGGATCACCGAACTGCCTGATCGCGGCGGCAAAGCTCCGCCCGCACCGCTCGCACCCGCCGTCACCGTCATGCTGGACGAAGGCGGCGCGCAGCTCAGCTCCATGACCTTTGCCGAAAAGCTCGGGCGCTGGCGCGACGAGGGCATGCGCGAATGCCGTTTCCTCATCGGCGCGGCCGACGGCTTCACGGATGAAGAACGCGCCGCCGCCGCCCAGCGCATTGCCTTCGGCGCCATGACCTGGCCGCACCTGATGGCCCGTGCCATGCTGGCCGAGCAGCTTTGGCGCGCCACCAGCATTCTTGCCAACCACCCCTATCATCGCGAAGGATGAGCGGGAAACGAGCAGCATGGGATAAGGCGTTGGGGGGATCGGCGTTTCTGTTGGGGCCGGGTTGGGCATGACCTGCCGCGCGCTTTCCGGGCCCGCACGCACGACCATGCCGCGTCGCAAAGGCGCCGCACTTGGCATGACGGCGCTCGCCGCCGCGCTGCTGCTGTTGCCGATTTCCGCATCCACGCATGCCCAGGGCAGCCAGGCGCCCGGTGCCAGCCTGGCGCAACAGCGCGCCGCGCTCGCCCGCGCCACCGCTCAGGCCGCCGAAGCCCGCAAACGCGGCGAGGCGATCGAGGCACGGGCCGCGCTCGCCGCCGCCGCGGCCGACCGCACGCGCGATCAGGCCGCCACGCTCGCCGCCCGCATCCAGCAGTCCGAAGCCGAACTGCGTGCCGGCGAGGCGCGCATCGCCCTCATCGCCGCGCAGCAGCGCGCGCAGGCGCGGCGCCTTGCCGAGCGGCAACGACCCATCGCGCAGCTCACCGCCGCGCTCCAGCAGATCGCCCGCCGCGCGCCCATTCTGGCGCTGGTCGAACCCGGGACCGTGAGCGACGCGGTGCATCGCCGCATTGTCCTCTCGCAGATGCTGCCCATCGTCATGGACCGCACGCGTGACCTGCGCGCGGAACTGGCTCGCGCCGCGCAATTGCGCCGCACCGAGGAAGCGGCCGCCGCCGCCCTGCGCCAGACCCGTGCCGATCTGGACAGCCGCCGACGCACGCTGGCCGCGCTGGAGCAGCGCCTGCGCGTGGCGGCGCGCCAGCTTCACGAAAATGCCGGTGCCGAGGCCGAGCGCGCGCTGGCCATGAGCGAGGAGGCGCGCGACATCGGCGATCTCATGGGCCGGGTGAAGGCCGCCGGCGCTGTGCGCGAAGCCTTGATGCGGCTCCCCGGTCCCACGCTGCGGCCGGACCGTCCGGAAGACGCCACGCCCCTGCCTCAGGCCGCCGCGCTCACGGAAACCCATGCCCCCGCAGCCAGCGCACCACCGCCTTACCGCATGCCCGTCATCGGCGATGTCGTCACCGGCTTCGGCGAGGTGGCGGCCTCGGGCATGCGCTCGCGCGGTCTTATCCTCGCCACCTTGCCCTCGGCCGCCGTGATCGCCCCCGCTGCCGGACGCGTGGCCTTTGCCGGCCCGTTTCGCGGCTATGGGCAGATCGTCATCATCGAACATGGCGGCGGCTGGACCAGCCTGCTCGCCAATCTCGGCACGCTTGGCGCCGCCACCGGGGACGAGGTGCGCCAGGGCGATCCGATCGGCGGCGCCCCACCCGGCAGCCGGCCGCAGATCCTCCTGGAACTGCGCCAGGGCGAGACGCCGGTGGACATCGCCGCGCTGCTGCGCTGATCCACGTGGCCGCGATCGTGTTCACGCTGTCGCAACCTGCCGCACGGCAGAAGATTTATGCGCATATGGAGGGCTCGCCATGCCATTCAGACCCGGCCAGAAAGGCAGCCCGAGCGCCGCACGCGGAGCACGGCGCGCTTTGCCGCCGCTCGGGGGGCAATGTCGGCCCCTGCTGGTCGGTGCGTGCGATGATCCCTATGGTTTGCCCGCCGCTTTGCCGCTAAAGGCGATGACATGCTGAGTTCCAGGCCCCGCTTCCTCACGCGCCTCGCCATCGCCGCCCTGGTGCTGACGGCCATTCCCTCGTCCACGGCGGCCGTCACCGAGGACCAGAGCGAGGTCGACCGGCAGCTCACTCTGTTCCTCACTATCTTCCAGCGCGTGCGGCAGAGCTATGTCGACAAGGTGGACGACAAGGCGCTCATCAAGGGCGCCATCGATGGCATGCTGGCCAGCCTCGATCCGCACAGCAGCTACATGGACGGCTCGGAATTCGATAATTTCAAGATCCGCATCGACGGCAACTATCCCGGCATCGGCGCCTCGGTGGTGCTGGACGAGGGCTTCCTCAAGGTCGTCGCGCCGACCGAGGACAGCCCCGCCTGGGTGGCCGGCGTGAAGGCAGGCGACTACATCACGCACATCGACGGCAAGCTCGTCTATGGCAGCACACTCGATGAGGCCGTGGCCACCCTGCGCGGCGCGCCGGGCAGCAAGGTCAAGCTCACCATCGCGCGCGAGGGGCGCGATGAGCCCTTCGACCTCACCATCACCCGCGCGGTCATCGACCTCCAGCCGGTGAAGTGGAAGGTGCGCGACGGCATCGGCATCATCGACATCAACGAATTCTCGACCGACGCCGGCAAGGACGTGCGCAGCGCGATCAAGAGCATCAAGACCGCGCTCGGAGGCCGCAATCCCATTGGCTACATCATCGACCTGCGCTCGGACCCGGGCGGCAATCTCAACGAGGCGGTGTCCGTCACCGATACCTTCCTCGATGCCGGCCAGATCGTCTCCCAGCGCGGACGCTTCCCCTATGACAATGCCGTGTTCGTCGCGAACAAAGGCGACCTGGCGGAGGGCCTGCCGATCATCGTGCTGATCGACGCCGGCTCGGCCTCCGCATCGGAAATCGTGGCCGGCGCCCTGCAGGATCATCACCGCGCCGTCATCATGGGTGAGCGCAGCTTCGGCAAGGGCAGCGTGCAGACCTGGCAGCAACTCACCGATAACAGCGCGCTCAAGCTCACGACCGCGCGCTACTACACACCCTCGGGCCGCTCGATCCAGGAAGGCGGCATCGAGCCCGATGTCGTCGTGCCGCAGATCTCCGATCCGGACGTCGCAAAGCGACCGCGGTTCCGCGAGAGCGACCTCAAGCGCCACCTCATCAACGAAGTGAAGGTGGACCGGCGCGAGTTGGAGACGGACGAGACGCCTGACCCGCGCTTCAGCAAGACCCCCGAGGAACTGAAGAAGGAAGGCATTGAGGACTTCCAGCTCCATTATGCACTCCAGACCATGGGCCGCATCGCTGCGGGACCGGCCGCAGCCACAGCGACCAAGACCGGCGCAGGCGCGCCCGCCCGGCCCCGGTAGACGATCGTGACTCAGGCCTCCGTTCTCCTCTCCCGCGCGCGGCTGGTGGCGATCCTGCTGCCGGTTGCGCTGCTCGGCGGCGCCATCGGCTCGCAATATCTGGGCGGCCTGCATCCGTGCGAGATGTGCATGTGGCAGCGTTGGCCGCACCTTGCCGCCGTTGGCGCTGCGCTCGCGGCGATCGCGCTGCGGCGCAATCCGCCGATGAGCGCCACCTTCACCGCGCTCGCCGCGCTCGCCATCCTCACCAGCGGCGTGATCGGCGCCTATCATGCCGGAGTTGAATATGGCTGGTGGGAAGGCTTTACGACCTGCACGACCATTCGCCCGATCGGCGGTGATATGCTGGAGGCTATCATGAACGCACCGCTCATCCGCTGCGACCAGGCACCCTGGACATTGGCGGGCATTTCGCTCGCGGGCTTCAACGCCCTGTTTTCCATCGCCGGTGCCGCGCTCATCCTGCTGCTCGTGCGCCGCTGGAGCCGCGCATGAGCGGGCCCGTCCCCTCCCCGCGCCGGCGCGGCCATGGCCCGCGTCCGGGCGAGCGCCGGGCGGACCGGGCCGCCATGCTGCGCGTGGACCAGGCCGGTGAATATGGCGCGGTGCGGATCTATGGCGGCCAGCTCGCCGTGCTCGGCGACCGGCACCCGATGAGCCGTGAAATAGCGCACATGGCCGCACAGGAAGTGCGCCACCGCGCCCATTTCGACGCGATGGTGGCCGCACGCGGCGTGCGCCCCACGGCGCTCCAGCCGATCTGGCATGTCGCCGGCTTCGCGCTCGGCGCCGCCACGGCCTTGCTCGGCCCCGAGGCGGCGATGGCCTGCACCGCCGCAGTGGAGACCGAGATCGACGCGCATTATGCCCGTCAGCTCGACGCACTGGGCGACGACGACCCGGAACTCTCCACCGCCATTGCCGATTTCCAGGCGGAGGAAGTCGAGCATCGCGATCTTGCATTGCGGTCCGGCGCCGAGCAGGCGCCAGCATATCCCCTGCTCTCCGGCCTCATTCGCCTCGGCTGCCGCGCGGCGATCGCCCTTTCCGAGAAGATCTGAAGAGGAATCCCTGACCATGCGCCGCCTCCTGCCCTTCCTTGCCCTGGGTGCCGCCGCGCTCGCCGGGCCCGCCACGGCCCAGCCGGATCGCGCCGGTCCCTCCCCTGTGGGGCAGGCCGGCCCGGAAGACACCGAGAAGGTGAAGCAGGTCTTCGTCTATGGCGACGACCCCTGCCCGCCGAGCGAAGGCGACGAGATCGTGGTCTGCGCCCGATTGCCGGACAATGATCGCTACCGCATCCCCAAGGAACTGCGTGCCGACCCGCTCGCACCCGCTAATCAGGCCTGGGCCAATCGCGCGCGCTCCATTGAGACGGTGGGTGCCACCGGCATCAACAGCTGCTCGCCGGCCGGCGCGGGCGGCTTCACCGGCTGCTTCGCGCAGCTCGCACGCCAGGCAAAGGAAGAACGCCAGGCGATGCTGGGCGATGCAAGCTGGGCGGACGCCGTCGCGCGCGAACGCGAGAAGCGGCTGGGTAATCTCGACGCCGAATCCGAGGAAATCGAGCAACGGGCCCGCGCCGAGGAGGCGGACGCCGCCCGTGAGGCACAGGCCGCTGCCGAGGCGCGTGCGCGACTGGAAGCGGAAGAGAAGGCCGCCGCCGAAGCCCGCAAGATCGGCCCGCGCGCCGACTGAGCGGCGAGGCGGGCGCAATCGCCGGGGTGGTTGCGCGCGCCCTGCGGCCCGGTAGCGGCTCCAGTGGCTCGACATGCGTCGGCAGCAGTCGCGTGTCGGGAGAGCAGCCGTCTGGCACGGCGCGGTCTGCCGCGACCCGCTGGCGGCTCGGGCCGCCGCGTGGTGGTGCAGAAGATGACGTTGCACCGTCGTGACACTGACCCGGTTGAAACCGCGCGTAGGCGACTGCATCGCTCTTCAGCGCCCTGGCAACGTCGCAGTCCAGAAGAGCTTCGCGATCATGCATGTTGTTCGGGTTTCACCGATATGATCCATCCAGGCATGGCCCGTCCGGCATCCTGCAAACCGAGATCTGTCCACTTCGGACGGACAGCGGCACCCGGTCGAGCACTGAGCATCCGATGGGACATTCTATAGCGGACGGGCTGGAGGTGTGGGCCAGTGTCGCCTAATCAGGCCAAATCCCACCCTGATTTCCCAGAGGAGCCGTACCATGAGCCGCCCGCCGCTGCCGCCCTTCACCGACGAGACCGCCGCGCAGAAAGTGCGCATGGCCGAGGATGCCTGGAACAGCCGCGATCCGGGCAAGGTTGCGCTCGCCTACACGGTTGACAGCCGCTGGCGAAACCGGGCCGAGTTCATTCGTGGCCGCGCCGAAATCGAGGCATTCCTTGCTTGCAAATGGGGGCGCGAGCTGGACTATCGGCTGGTCAAGGAAGTCTGGGCGCATCAGGGCAACCGCATTGCCGTGCGCTTCGCTTATGAATATCATGACGACAGCGGCCACTGGTTCCGCGCCTACGGCAATGAGAATTGGCAGTTCGATGCCGACGGCCTCATGGAACTTCGCATCGCCAGCATCAACGAGCACCCCATTGCCGAGGCTGAGCGCAAGTTCCACTGGCCGCTGGGCCGCCGGCCCGACGATCATCCCAGCTTGAGCGAGATGGGTCTGTAAACGCGCTTCACGCGCCGGGGCTCCTTCGCGGGGGAGCCCCGTCTCGCGCCTCTCTGTTGCCAGCGGCTTACAAGAAATATTTGAGCTTCACACGCAGCGCCGTCTCGCCCACCGTCACCTGAATGCGCGCAGCCGTCCATTTGGGCGGACCGAAGCGCATGGCCGGATTGCGCGAAAAGCCCACGCCCTCGCGCGGGATACCGAGTAGCGTGTCGACCTTGCCATTGCCGTTTTCATCATGCAGCACCGCCAGCACATAATCGCCCGCTGGCACGTCCGCGAAGACCAGATGCGCGCCCGGCCCGGCGGCGACATTACCCCGAAGCGCGGCGGGATCACGCTCGCATTTGAGATAGAGCGCGGGATCGCGCGTGAGGCAGGCGCGCACCATGCCCCTGGCGGAGCGCAGCCCATCGAACTGAACGGAAAGCGTCGCCACCGGCACCGCCGTTTCCTGCGCCGACGTGGGCCCGACCGGCGCCAGCAGCGCGGCAAGCGCCAGGCCGCGCGCGCTCAATGCACCGCCTCTTGGCGCGTGGCATCCCGTCTCCCGGCCCGCATCTCCGCGAAATCGCCGAGCCCGGCATCGGTGCCGCACAGCCTGTCCCACCAGCGGAAATAAAGCCCGTAATTGCAGCGATACAGCGCATGGTGGCGCTGATGATGGGAAGCGGTGATCAGCCACGCGCCGACGGGCCCGCGCACCAGCGCGCGCGGGAACATCTCCCAGCCCATATGATTGCCGACGCCCATCACCGTCATGATCGCGAGCACCAGCCCGAGCGCCCCGACATGAATGGGAATGAGGAAGACCAGCGCCGGAATGACCACCGCCCCGGTCAGAGCCTCCCAGGGATGGAAGCTCATCGCGGCCCAGGCCGTGGGCGGGCGGCTTTCATGATGGACGGCATGGGCGACGCGGAAGAGGCGCGGCACATGCAGGAGCCGGTGCGTCCAGTAAAACCATGTGTCATGCACCACCAGATAGGCAAGCACACTGACCGGCAGGTACCACAACGGCCAATCATGCAGGCCGGCGTAGATGCGCGTCCAGCCGCGATGCTGCCAGCCCCAGGCCACCAGACCCGCTGGCGCGCCATAGATGAGCGCACTCGCGAGCGACCAGCCGATCTCCCGCCCAATCTGTGGCTTGAGCCCGGTGTAAAGCCCCGGCCGCACTGCCCGCGTCGCCAGCGCGAAGCCACCGCTGGCAAGGACATAGCGCAGCGCGATGATGCCGCTCATGGCGAGCATGGAAGCAAGGATGAGGGGCAGCGGCGCCATGACAAGGTCGTTATAGGATTGCCGCTCCGCTCGCGCCAGCGCGTGAATGAGCGGCCGTTCAGTTGCGCGGAACGTCCTTCAGTTCCTTGGCGATATTCTCAAGATGATCCTTCGTCTTCTCGCCCTCCGCGCGCAGCGCATCCGCCTGGTTGCGCACATCATTCTGCACCGCCTCAGGCGCGCCGGCTGCGATGGCCTCGCGCAGATCGGCTTCCGCTTCATAGCTGTCATCAATCGCCTCGGCCTGCTGGTCGACTTCCTTCTGCGCCTCGGTCTTGCAGCCCGCGAGGGCGAATCCAGTGACCAGAAGCGGCGCGGCGAGGGCAATGCTGAAGCGGGTTGTCATGATTTTTCCTCCTGCTGCTCTGCGACGCGCGGACCAGCCACGCATCTTTGCGGCACGACATGAAATGCACGGCGGCGCGCTTTGGCTCCCTCAATGCACGGAACGACGCCCGCAAGACACGGAAAAGCGGCAAGAACGCCAGCGGGTAAGCAAGATCAGCGCCGGCACAATCGCCATGTCGGGCCAGCGCCGATCCATGCCCGATAGCCAAGCGCCATGGCCTTCGCTAGGGCTTGTCCCGTGACAGACGCACAGCCCATCGACATCGCGATTGCCGGCGGCGGTCTTGCCGGGGGACTGCTCGCGCTGGCCCTGCGCGCGCGGCGCCCAGGGTTGCGGATTGTCCTCATCGAGGGCACCGAACGGGCCGGAGGCAATCATCTCTGGTCCTGCTTCGAGAATGACGTCGCACTCGGTGACCGCTGGCTGATCGAGCCGCTCGTGGCTTATGGCTGGGGTGGCCATGACGTGCGCTTCCCCGGTTTCGAACGCAGCCTGCCGGCGGGCTATGCCAGCCTGTCGAGCGAACGGCTGGACGCGGCCCTGCGCGCGGCGCTTCCACCCGGCGACCTGATGCTGGGTACACCCGTGAGCGCGCTTTCGCCCACGGCCATCACGCTGGCGGACGGGCGCATGCTGGCGGCGGGCGGTGTGATCGATGCGCGCGGCCCCGGCGACATGAGTGCGCTCGTGCTGGGCTGG
>DASRXY010000122.1:0-5094 GCA_035654035.1 Sphingobium sp.
CGTGCTGGGCGCGGTCGGCCTGCCGGGGCTCGATCTGGTGATCCGCTCGGACCGGCCGCTCGACGTACCGCCGGCCCCCGAGCGGCTGCGCATGGTGGTGAGCCGCACGCGCCCGGCGGCCGAGGCGCTGGCGGTGGCGCAGGCGCTCGATGCCGAGCTGGTGCCAATGGGATCGGCCGGGGCCAAGGCCATGGCGATCATCCGCGGCGAAGCGGACATCTACCTGCACAGCGGAGGCCAATATGAGTGGGATAGCTGCGCGCCCGTCGCCGTGGCGCTGGCGCACGGCCTGCACTGCTCGCGCATCGACGGCAGCCCGCTGGTCTATAACCGCGCGGACGTGTCGCTGCCGGACCTGCTGATCTGCCGCAAGGAGCATGCCGCGCGGGTGCTCGACTTGGTGAAGGCAACGCGGGGGTGAAGGCGACGCGGGGTGAAGGGCGCTCGGCCTCGGCCGGTGTCCTGAACTAATGCGAATTCTGCCCTTCGATACGCGCAAGGTGAAGGGGCCGACTTCAGAGGTAAGTTGAACCCGGCAACCCCCGCATTTTTGTGCTCCTGCGCAGGCAGGAGCCAGAGCGGTTGGCATGCCTGTGGGATCATGGGCTTCTGCCTGCGCAGGAGCACAGTCCTCTCGAGGGTCTCCCGGCGACGCGGCTCAATCCAGCAGCGCCCCTCAGCGCCCAAGCAGCCGAACCAGCGCATCGGCACCGGCGGTGACATCCGCCCAGGTCTGCTCGAAGCCCGCCTCATCGCCATAATAAGGGTCGGCCACGGGCTGGCCCGCCCGGCCCTCGACGAGGTCGAGAAACAGCCCGGGCGCCGTCGGCGCGCCGGCGGGGACGCGCGCGCGCAGGCCGGCGAGATTGTCGTGATCCAGCGCGAAGACGTGCGTGAAGCGGTGAAAATCCTCCGCCACCACCTGCCGCGCGCGCAGGCCGGCAATGTCGACGCCATGACGTGCGGCGGTGCGGATGGCGCGGGGATCGGGCGCCTTGCCGTGATGCCAGTCGGCGGTGCCGGCGGAATCGACATGCACATCCAGTCCGGCGCGCAAGGCGGCAGCGCGAAAAGCGCCCTCGGCCAGTGGCGAGCGGCAGATATTGCCGAGACAGACGAACAGGACGGCGGGGCGGGGAGAAGAAATGTAGGTCATGCCAAGGCCTTAGCAGGCACGGCTGCAAATGGCGACCTGTGCCCCGGGGCGGGAAGAGTGGCAGACCGGCGGGTGCAGCAAAACTTAAGACCCCGCAAACACGCCTTGCTTGAAAATAGTCTACCGAAATTGCAGAGAAGGGGTGTCAGGCGCTTCCAAGTGCCTGAACGCGGCTTTTGATGTGAGTCAGCTTGCTCCGCGTCACCAACGGCTAAAGCGCACGAACCCCAAGCGACAACGCCGGATTCGTGCTCCTTAACGGAGAAACGACATGGCTTTGAAGAAAACGATCCGACAGCGGCGACCGCGCGCAAACCGGGGACCGGGCGCGCCGCTTCCTCATCCTTCCTGGCGGCTGACGCCCGCCTACGATCCCGCGGTCCAGGTGCCGATCGCCAGCGCGGGCGAGTTCTGGAGCCGGCTGGGGCTGTAGTGGAACCATGCCCATGATCTCGCCCCCTGCCAGCGCGGCGGCGCCCCGTTTTGCGCCGCCGCTCCCTCTTGACCTGCCACCGCGTTCTGCCCGACGATCCACGCCCATGAAGCGCGCTCTCATCATCCGCCATGTACCTTATGAAGGCGTGGCGGGCTTTCGCGAGCCGATCGAGGCGGCTGGCTATGCCATTGACCGGGTGGACGTGAGCGATCCCCGCTTTTCCGGGCTGGACCTGTGCGAGCCCGACCTGCTCATCATGATGGGCGGCCCAATGGGCGTCTATGAGCAGGAGGCGCATCCCTGGATCGGCTGCCAGCTCCGCCGCCTCGCGCGCCGGCTGGAGGCCGACCGGCCGACATTGGGGGTGTGCCTGGGCGCACAGATGATCGCGGCGGCGATGGGCGGCGAGGTCTATGTCGGCCCGGCGAAGGAAGTCGGCTTCCACCCGGTAACGGTACACGCGCAGGCGAGCGATAATCCGGTGCGTGCCGTAGAGGGCGTGCCGGTGCTCCACTGGCACGGCGACACCTTCACGCTGCCGGACAATGTGGAGCTGCTCGCCTCCAGCCGGCTTTACGCGCATCAGGCCTTTCGCCGGGGGCGCAATATCCTCGCGCTGCAGTTCCACGCGGAAATGGGCGAGGACGAGCGCTTCCACGCCTGGGTCGATCAATCGCCCGAAACGCTGCGCGCAACCGGGCATGACGCCGAGACGCTGCGCGCCCGCTACGCCACACTGGGCCCGCCGGCGGTGAGCGCGGGGCGCACGATGATCCAGGACTGGCTGCGCGCGCTCGATTAGGGGCGCGGCGGCGCGCACCGGATCAAGGCACTGGACGCGCGTGCGCCGGGGCGGCAACCTGTGCGCCGCATGCACGTTGCCCTTGAAATGCTGACCCATGTTCCGATTGCGCTGGCGGTGATGATCGCCGGCTGGCTGTTTGGCCGCGCTCTGGGCGTGGCGCATGGGGCTGCGTTGTGGGGCGGCTGGTTCGCCGCGGCCTGTGCCTGCCTGATGCGCGAGATCACGCAGCATGAATATCGCTGGATCGCCCTGCACGGCGATGGGCGGCGCGCCAACATGCCGGCGCTCGAAGGTCTCAAATTCTGGGAATGGAACCTGCATTCCCAGCTCGAAACCGCCGGCGCGCTCGGTCTCTCTGCACTGTTGGCCTGGGCATTGGCGCGCTGGACCTGAGCAGGCGGGGTAGGGTCCAGGCTGCCCGGCCGGGGAACTGGCGCCCCCGCGCTGACGTTGCAGGGGCAGGAGGTTCAGACCATGCGCATCCCCACTCATAGCCTCGTCCTCGTCGCCGACGGGCGCAAAATGCTGCTTTATCGCAACAGCGGCACTGCCGACGCGCCCAGCCTGGACGTGATCGCGGGCGAGGAACAGCCCAATCCGCCTGACCGTGCGCAGAAGAGCGATCTCGCCGGCCGCCGCCCGGCCATCGGCTCGCCCGGCCAGGCCTCGGTGGAAGAGGCCGATTTCCATCGCCAGGCCGAGGAAAGCTTTGCGCGACAGATCGCCGAGCGGCTGAACGGCATGGCCCTGCGCAATGACCTGCCGTCGCTGGTGATCGTGGCGCCCAACCGCGTGCTGGGCGCGCTGCGGTCGCAGCTCCACCAGGAGACGCGGACGCAGATCATCGCCGAAGTGGAAAAGGACCTGACGGGCCATCCGACCGATCGGATCGCGCAATTGCTGATGGAGCGCGAGGAAGCCGGCTAATCTGCCGATTGGCTCAGACGGCAATGGGCCTGTCGGCCCGGTCTTCGTCGCCGAAAATGGCGAGGTAGCGCGCGATCTCGCGCGGATCCCCGGTCATTTTCGCGACATTATCGGAGAGCTTGACCGCGGGGCGGCCGTTGGCCTCCACCACTTTGCAGACCAGCGAAATGGGATCGAGCGAGGGCGCGTCGGGCGGTGCGCACCCGCGAAAATCATTGGTGAGGTTCGTGCCCCAGCCAAAGCTCATGCGCACGCGCCCGCGGAAATGGCGGTAGGTCTCCTCGATGGAGTCGACGTCCATGCCATCCGAGAAGATGAGCAGCTTCTCGCGCGGATCGCGGCCTTTCTCGCGCCACCAGCGCAGGATCGCCTCGCCGCCGGGGATGGGCGGCGCACTGTCCGGCCGGAAGCCGGTCCAGTCCGCCACCCAGTCCGGCGCGTCGCGCAGGAAGGCGGCCGTGCCGAACGTATCGGGCAGGACGATGAGAAGGTTGCCGCCATAGAGCCCGTTCCAATCCTCCAGCACGCGATAGGGTGCGCGGGCGACGGCTTCGTCCGTGTTGGCCAGCGCGGCGAGCACCATCGGCAACTCATGGGCATTGGTGCCGATGGCCTCCAGATCGTTGTCCATGGCCAGGAGCACATTCGACGTGCCGATGAACCGCTTGCCCAATCCCTCCTTGAGCGCCTCCACGCACCAGCGCTGCCACAGGAAGCCGTGGCGCCGCCGCGTGCCGAAATCGGAGAGCGCCAGATCGGGGAGTTGGCGCAACCGCTCCACCTTGGCCCAGAGCTTGGCCTTGGCGCGGGCATAGAGCACGTCCAGCGCGAAGCGGCCGAGGTTCCGCATCGCCGCGCGTGAACGCAGCTCGTTGACGATGGCGAGGGCCGGGATCTCCCACATGCTCGTCTCGCACCATCGGCCCTCGAAGCGGAGTTCATACTGGCCGCCGACCGCACGCAGCTCATAATCGGGCAGTCGGAAATCGGCGAGCCAGGCGAGGAAGGCCGGGCTGAACATCTGCGTTTCGCCGTAGAAGCTGTTGCCGGCCAGCCAGATCAACTCCTTGGGCGCGAAGCGCAGCGTGCGCGCATGATCGAGCTGCGCGTGCAGCTCCGCCGTGTCGATCTCCTCGGCCAGCCGCACGGCGGTGCTGCGGTTGATGAGAGCAAAGCTGGCGCGCACATCGGGATAGAGCCGCCAGATCATCTGGAGCATCAGCAGCTTGTAGAAATCGGTATCGAGCAGGCTGCGCACGATCGGATCGAGCCGCCAGTTATGGTTATGGACGCGGCCGGCGATGTCCGTGAATGTCATGCCTGTCTTCCCGATTTCTCGCCCGCTCTGCTTACGGCAGCAGCACTGTCGCACCGATCGTCTCGCCCGCCTCGATCGCGCGGTGCGCTTGCGCGGCCTCTTCCAGGGCGAAGCGCTGTCCGATCTCGGCTGTGAGGACTCCCTCGGCGAGAAGATCGAACAGCCGCGTCGAGCCGGCCTGGCGATCTTCGGGCGTCGCATAATAATCGTAGAGCTTGGGGCGGGTGACGAACAGCGAGCCATGCTGGTTGAGCGTTGCCAGATTGACGCCTTCCACTGGCCCGCTGGCATTGCCGAAGCTGATAATCAGGCCGCGCGGCGCAGTGGAGGCGAGCGAGGCGGGCCAGCTCTCCTTGCCCACGCCGTCAATGACGAGCGGCACGCCGCGCCCGCCGGTGAGCGCGCGGACGCGGGCGGCGATGTCTTCCTGCTTGTAGAGAATGACATGATCG
>DASRXY010000123.1:0-1791 GCA_035654035.1 Sphingobium sp.
CGCCCCTCGCTCGCGAACAGCATGTCCGCCACGCCGCCGCCTTCCGATCCGGGCAGCCACGCTGCCACGAAGCCATTGGCCGCATTCATCTGCGGATTGACGAAGAGCGGCCGGCCCGAGAGCATCACCGCGACCACCGGAATGCCCTGCGCGCGCAGGCGCTTCATGGTGGCGAGCGGGCCCTGAAGCTCGGTGCGCAATTGCAGCGAGGGGATGTCGCCCAGTCCCTCGGCATAGGATGTCTCGCCAAAGACGACGATGGCAACGTCCGGCTTCGCCTCGAAGGCGCCGTCGGGTGCCAGCTCGGCCGTGCCGCCGCCGGCTTTCACGGCCTGCGCAATCCCGCCCCAGATGGAGGTTGCGCCGGGGAAATGTGCGTTGGTGACGCCAGTGCCCTGCCAGCTGATCGTCCAGCCGCCGGACTGCCGGCCGATGTCGTCCGCCGCGTCGCCGGCCACCAACACCCGTGCCGAGGATTTGAGCGGCAGCACGCCGTCATTCTTGAGCAGGACGAGGCTCTTGCGCACCGCCTCGCGGGCAATGGCGCGATGCTCGGCTGAACCAAGCACCTCAAACCGGCCGCCAAATTGGCGCGCGGACGGCTTGCCCGCCTCGAACAGGCCCATGCGCATCTTCATGCGCAAAACGCGCGCTACGGCATCGTCCAGCCGCGTCATGGGAATGCGCCCGTCGGCCACCTGCGCCTGGATATTGGCGTAGAGCTGCTTCCAGCCGTCCGGGATCATATACATGTCATTGCCGGCATTGAGCGCCTGCGGGCAATCCATGGGCGTGCAGCCCTTCACCTGGGCATGACCGTTCCAGTCGGTCACGATGAGGCCGCCGAACCCCATGCGGTCCTTGAGCACATCGGTGAGCAGGCTCTTGTTGCCGTGCATCTTGGTGCCGTTCCAGCTCGAATAGCTGGTCATGATCGAGGCGACGCCCGCCTCGATGGCAGCGGCATAGGGCGTGCCGAATGCCCAGCGAAGCATGTCCTCGGAGACGCGGGCATCGCCCTGGTCGTGGCCGTCCAGCGTGCCGCCGTCGCCGATGAAGTGCTTGGCCGTGGCCGCCACGCGTCCGCGCGCGAGGATGGGTGTGGCGGAGGGGGCGCCTTGCAGGCCCAGGATCATGTGCCGCGCCATGACGGAAACCAGCGCGGGATCGGAGCTGAAGCCTTCATAGGCGCGGCCCCAGCGCCAGTCCTGCGGCACGGCGATGGTCGGCGCGAAGGTCCAGTCCTGCCCGGTCACGCGGATTTCCGCCGCGGCGGCCGCGCCGATCCGCTCCATCAATTCCGGGTCGCGCGTGGCGCCGAGCGCGACATTATGCGGGAAGAGCGTGGCGCCGATGATGTTGTTCTGGCCGTGCACGGCATCGATGCCCCACATGACGGGGATCACGGGGCACCCCTCTGACGGCTTCATCGACGCCTCGTAGAAGGCGTCGGCCAGCGCCAGCCATTCGGCGGCGGGCGCAAAATCATCGCCGTGCGGGCCGGATGTGCCGCCGTTCAGCACCGAGCCCAGATGATAGGTGGAGACCTCCTCCGGCGTCACCTTGAGGATGTCGGCCTGGATAAGCTGGCCCGCCTTGCAGGGCAGGCTCATCTGCTTGAGCAGCGCCTGCACGCGCGCCTCCTGCTGCGCCGTCAGCGTCTCGGGCCAGGCGACCTGCGGCCACAGCGCGGGATGGGCGGTGCTCTCCGGAGTTAGGGGCGCCAGCAGCGGTTCGGCGGCCTGCGCGGAGGCGGCGGTCAGGCCTAGAGCGGCAAGGCCCAAGGCAAGG
>DASRXY010000124.1:0-13745 GCA_035654035.1 Sphingobium sp.
CCACGTTGGAAAAAGGGCCAGCCCACCCACAGCACCACCGGCGTCGCCAGCGCAAATTGCAGCCACGCGGAGAGCCGCGCCGGCACGAGATGATGCAGCGCCGGGAAAAGATGACTGCCCATCTCCAGCACGAACACCGGCAGGGCCAGCGCCAGGCCGATCCAGAAGCGGCGGGTCATGTCGACCAGCTCGGCACTAGGGCCGGTGTCCGCGCTCACCAGCTCGGGCTCCAGCGCCATGCCGCAAATAGGGCATGGGCCGGGATGATCCTGCCGCACTTCCGGGTCCATGGGGCACGTCCAGATAGTACCGGGCGGTACATCCTCGGGCGTAACGGCTTCGCCGCTGAGATAGCGCTCGGGATCGGCGATGAACTTCGTGCGACAGCCGGCGCTGCAGAAATGATAATCTACGCCGCCGTGATGAGCATGATGCGGCGTCTGGAACGGGTCGACCGTCATGCCGCACACCGGATCAATCACGGTGCCGGCCGTGCCCGGCTTATAGTCGCCTGCCTTGTGATCGCTGCCACAGCAGCCGTGCGTCGTGTGAGTCGCCTGGGTCATGTCCTGTTCCTTTCCGACGCCCTCCCATTTAAGGTCTGACATGATGTCAGGGTCAAGGGCGACGGGATGTTTTTCAGGCCAAGGCACATTGGCGCTTGACCTTGACACACTGTCAAATGCCATTCGCTCTCGTCAGACCGATGCCAGAGAGCGCCGATGGACAACGCGACCATGACAGGACCGATCAATCGCCGCGCGGTCCTCCGCGCCAGCGCCTGTGGGCTCGCCGGGCTCGGGCTTGCCGGCCTCTTCATGCCGGCATGGGCGCGCAGCGGCACACCGGGACTCGCGCCGACGCTCCCGGCCCTCTCTGGCGAGGACATTCACCTGCGCATCGCCCGAACCCCATTCACGCTCGGCCGCCGCACCGGCCATGCCGTCACTGTGAACGGCACTCTGCCCGCGCCGCTTATCCGCCTGCGCGAAGGACAGAGCGTGCGCCTCCATGTGGAGAATGCGCTGGACGAGGACAGTTCCATTCACTGGCATGGCCTGCTCCTGCCCTTCCAGATGGATGGGGTGCCGGGCCTCAGCTTCCCCGGCATCAGGCCACGCAGTAGCTTCCTCTATGAATTCCCGGTGCGGCAGGCCGGCACCTATTGGTATCACAGCCATTCCGGTCTTCAGGAGCAGCAAGGGCTCTATGGGCCCATCATAATCGACCCCGTCGGGGCCGATCCCGTGGCCTATGATCGCGAGCATGTGATCGTGCTGAGCGACTGGACCTTCCAGCATCCGCATCAGCTCATCGCGAAGCTCAAGGCCGAGGGCGGCTATTACAACCGCCAGAAGCAGACGCTGTTCGGCGCACTGGCGGGTGGGCCGGAGGAAATGATGCCCGCAGCCGAGCGCGCGGACTGGGGCCGCATGCGCATGGACCCCACCGACATTGCCGACGTGACGGCGGCGACTTACACCTATCTGGTCAACGGCCATGATCCCGCACAGAACTGGACCGGCCTGTTCCGGCCCGGCGAGCGTGTGCGGCTGCGCATTATCAATGCGGCGGCGATGACCATTTTCAACCTGCGCATTCCGGGTCTGCCGATGACGGTGGTGAGTGCCGATGGGCAGGATGTGCGGCCGGTGACGGTCGACGAGATGCAGATCGGCAATGCCGAAACCTATGACGTCATTGTCCAGCCGACCGATGACCGCGCATTCACGTTGGTCGCAGAATCGATCGACCGGTCCGGCATGGCCCGCGCCACACTGGCGCCTCGCCCGGGCATGACCGCGCCGGTCCCCCCGCTCCGCCCGCGCCCGACGCTGGGCATGAAGGACATGGGCATGGGCGGGATGGATCATGGGGCGACGAACCCTGGCGGCAAGGACCATGACGCCATGGCAGGCATGGACCACGGCCATGGCGACGATGGCGCATCCCAGGGCCATGACGGCGGCCATTCGATGAGCGGCATGTCCATGCGCGACAAGAGCAAGGCGCCGGCGAGCGTCAAGGTCGGCGTGGGCGTGGACGCCATCGCGGCGGCGCCGGTCGACCGCACCGGCGATCCGGGCGTCGGGCTGGAGAACGTCGGCCACCGCGTACTCACTTATCGCGACTTGATGGCCCGCACGCCCAATCCCGACCAGCGCCCGCCCCGCCGCACGGTCGAGGTGCATCTCACCGGCAACATGGAGCGCTTCATGTGGTCGTTCGACGGGGAGAAGTTCAGCGAAGGCGTGGAGCCCATCCGCTTCGAGCGCGGCGAGCGCGCGCGCGTGGTGCTCGTCAACGATACGATGATGACTCACCCCATTCACCTGCACGGCCATTTCTTTGAATTGGTGAACGGCCATGCCGGCAACTATCCGCGCAAGCACACCGTCAATGTGCTGCCGGGCGGCAAGCTGGCTTTCGATCTCACGGCCGATGCGCCCGGCGACTGGGCCTTTCACTGCCACCTGCTGCTGCACATGCACGCCGGCATGTTCCGGGTCGTGACCGTTCGGCCGCTCGACGGAGATGCGGCATGAAGCGCATCGTCGCGCTGCTGCTCGCCACCGCAGCCGCTACCGCCGTGCCCGCACTGGCGCAGCACGATCATCACGATCATGACGTTATGCATCGTGAAGGGAGCGATCCTCGCGCTGCCGCATCCGAGGCCGGACAGGCGGCCGATCCGCACGCCGGGCATAGTGGGCATGAGAACACCTCCCAACCGGCCGATCTCCACGCCGGCCAGGTCATGCCCTCGCCCCGGTTGACGCATGCCGCCCATCGCGCGGTTCTACCCGATCCACCGATTGCCCAACCTCCGCCGGGCGCGTTCAGCGGGCCGACGCACGCCGCCGATACCGTCTTCGATCCGGCCGAGATGGCGCAGGCCCGCTTAGTGATCCGGCGAGAGCATGGCGCCATTGTAACCGGCGCGGTCATTATCGACCGGCTGGAGGCGGGCTTTGGCCAAGGGCACGAGGCTTATGCGTGGAAGGCGCAAGCCTGGTATGGCGGCGACATCGACCGGCTGTGGTTCAAGAGCGACGGCGAAGGCAGCTTTGGAGAGCCCCTAGAGCGAGCCGAGGTTCAGGCGCTTTGGAGCCATGCGCTCGATCCGTGGTGGAACCTCCAGGTCGGTGTGCGGCAGGATGTCGGCGTGGGGCCCGACCGCACCCATGCCGCGCTGGGCATCCACGGCCTGGCGCCCTACTGGTTCGAGGTTGACGGCACTGTTTTCCTTTCGAACCGAGGCGAGGTCACGGGGCGCGTCGAACTGAGCTACGACCAGCGGCTCACGCGGAAACTCATCCTTCAGCCGGAGATCGAACTGGATCTGGCCGCGCGCGATATGCCGGCGCTCGGCATCGGTGCAGGCCTTTCAAGCGCGAAGGCAGGGCTGCGCCTGCGCTACCAGATCGTGCCCGAATTCGCCCCCTATATCGGTGTACGCCACGAACACGCCATTGGCGACACGGCGGCTTATCGCCGCGCACGCGGTGAGGCGGCCGGCAGCACGCGGTTTGTGATTGGCCTGCGCGCCTGGTTTTGACGAAAAGCCGGGCCGCACCTCCGAGCACAGCTACGCCTTCGCAAAGCGCGCCCATTCCGCTCGGGCGAAGTGCTTCAACCCGCCGGGCTACCATATGCCGAGAGGGTTCATCCGCCGTCGCGCGCAAATTCCCTTGCTTTTGCGGGCGGACTGGCCTAATCGCGCGGCGCTTGCCGGGTCCTTTCGGGCTCCGGCATTCCGTCCGAGACAGCTGGTGGCGGCATCTGGCCGCCTTAATCTCCAGCCGAGACGGGGAGAAGTTCTTGCCGGTCGGTCCGCATGGACGACCGGGTCTGCCCATTTTGCGGTGCGTTGGCGTCGCGTAGGGCCAGTCAACCCCTTCCCCTCCGGACACAAGACGCCTTGCGCGGCGGATTTCGTCGCGCGGGCATGGTGTCGCCGCCTGTCTGCCTCTCGTATCGAAGCAGGCGCGCGGCGATCGTTCGAACGCGGCACCGTCCGGACTTTCGAGGCCGGCAGCGCCGCTGAAGGAGAATGGCATGGATCGCAATGAAAAGTCCGAGGTCGTTTCGGCACTTCACGCATCCCTGCAGCAGATGGGCGTGGTGGTCGTCACCCGCAATCTGGGCCTCACCGTGGCCCAGAGCACCGATCTGCGGCAGAAGATGCGCGAGGCCGGTGCGAGCTACAAGGTGACGAAGAACCGGCTTGCCAAGATCGCCATCCAGGACACGGACTATATCGGCATCGGTGAGATGCTGACGGGTCCGACTGGTCTGGCAACGTCTGAAGATCCGGTCGCGGCGGCAAAGGTCGCGGTCGAGTTCGCCAAGACGAATGACAAGCTGGAGATCGTCGGCGGCAGCATGAGGGCCCAGGTCCTCGATGCGAACGGGATCAAGGCTCTGGCCTCGATGCCTTCGCTCGACGAACTGCGCGCCAAGCTGGTCGGCCTGGTTCAGGCCCCGGCACAGAAGCTCGCTGCCGTCACGCAGGCGCCGGCCGCGCAACTCGCGCGCGTCTTCAACGCCTACGCCACCAAGGATGCGGCCTGACACGGGCCTCAACTCTTTTGTTTTCAACAAACTGAATTGGGCTCCTCAGATAGCCCCGCAAGAAATGGAGTGTTATTGAAATGGCTGATATCAACGCACTGGTCGACCAGCTGTCCGCCCTCACCGTCCTGGAGGCCGCCGAGCTTTCCAAGGCGCTCGAAGAGAAGTGGGGCGTCTCGGCTGCCGCGGCCGTCGCTGTCGCTGCTCCCGCCGCTGGCGGCGCCGCCGCTCCGGCTGCCGAAGAGCAGACGGAATTCGACGTTATCCTGACCGGCGACGGCGGCAACAAGATCGCCGTCATCAAGGAAGTCCGCGCCATCACCGGCCTGGGCCTCACCGAAGCCAAGGCGCTCGTCGAGTCGGCTCCCAAGGCCGTCAAGGAAGCGGCCAGCAAGGCCGAAGCCGAAGACATCAAGAAGAAGCTGGAAGCGGCCGGCGCGACCGTCGAGCTCAAGTAAGCACGGCGTTCAACGGAGCGCTCCGGCGCGCCGTTCAAGCGAACAAGAGAGGTGGTCCCTGTTGGGGCCGCCTTTTTTGTGGGCGGGAGACGCCGCCGTAAACCATGACTTCGCGCGCCGCCGATCGTCCGAAGCCGGCGTGGTAGAGAAGGCAGACGATTGCGCGGTCAAACGGCCCATCTGCATTAGCTGCTGCCTTTTAGCGGAATTATTCAGTAATTATCAGATAGGTAGAAACCGAAACTCAAACACGGACTTAAGGAGAGGCTACACGCGTTCCGTCCTCTCGCGCTCTGCCAAGGCAATCTCGAACTGCGTTCTTGCAACGGAAACCGCATCCAGAAGCCGCATCGAGCGACCGCGCCGCGCTGGCACTTCCGGCATGTCAGGCGATGGCGGCGGGAGAGCGAGAACCGCCTCGTCGCGCGGGCTGCGCAAAACCAGCCACAGCCCGGCAAAGCCAATGAGCGCGCTCGCGGTGAAGGCGGCCGCCGTGACGGCGGTCATGTCACCTATCACAATGCGGTGTACGAAGGCCGAAACAGACGCGCCGGTATCGAGCGCAAGAGCATGCGCATCCTCCAGCACGGACTGCAGGGTGGCAGCCCCGGCGGGACGCGCCGCGACCAACAGCAGCGCGCCAACGCTCAGCCGGGCTGACGCTAGGCTAACGCGCCTGCGCACCCGCATAAAAGCCAAGATCATCTGGACGACCTGCACCTGCTCCACCACTCTTTACGCAACCCACCGCCTATGCCGGCGAGGCCGTTTTCGTAACCGGCGGCGCCCCCGCCCTTGACGCGAGGCCCTGCCTAAACGCAGCCTGTCGTGCCGACAAGCCTGTCTCCCTTATTCCATCCAAGCTGAAAGTCCTCTTACCGCCATGCCGAATGACGATCTCAAGGCCCTGATCCGGACCATTCCGGACTATCCCGCGCCCGGCGTCCAGTTCCGCGACATCTCGACGTTACTGCTCGATGGACCGGGCTTCCGCGCAACGATCGACCGGCTGGCAGCGCTGATCGACCCCACGCAAGTAGATCTGATCGCGGGGATCGAATCGCGCGGTTTCGTTCTGGCGGGCGCGCTCTCCTACAAGCTGGCCAAAGGCAAGCTGCTGCTGCGCAAGGCCGGCAAGCTGCCCGGCGAGCGCGTGGGAATCGATTACGCGCTGGAATATGGCAAGGACCGGATCGAGATGCATCGCCACCATGTGAAGCCGGGACAGCGCGTGCTGCTGGTGGACGACCTGCTGGCGACCGGCGGCACGGCGCTGGCCGGCGCGACGCTGCTGCGCGGCGAAGGTGCGGTGGTGGAGACGGCGCTGTTCATCGTCAACCTGCCCGATCTGGGTGGCGCGCGTCGACTTCAAGCGGCGGGCGTGGAACCACTCTCCCTCGTCGCCTTTGCGGGAGACTGATCCCATGCGCATTCTTCTCCTCGCCGCGCTCGACGAAGAAGCGGAGGCCTTTCGGCCGGGCGAAGGCATCGCGCTGGATGGCGCGGGACTGCCGGCACGGCGCCTGACCATCGAGCGGCACGACGTGATCCTCGCCACCACCGGGATCGGCAAGGTCAACATGGCCGTCGCCGCCGCGCGGCTCCATACGCTGCACGCGCCGCAACTGCTGCTCACACTCGGGACGGCCGGCAAGCTCAGCCGGACGGAGGGCGACTGCTTCTATCTCGCCCGCGCCGTGCAGCATGATTATGGCGCGCGGCGGGCGGAGGCGTTCGTCCACTATCGTCCGGGCGCCTGGCCGTTGGGGCTCGCTCATGCCGAGCCTTTCCACGCCTTGCCCGACCCCGGCTCGGGGCTGCCGCCGGCCTGCATCGCCAGCGGCGACGCCTTCATCGAGGACGGTGCATTCGCTGCCCATCTCGTTGCGGCGCTCGATGCGGACCTTGTCGACATGGAGACCGCCGCGCTCGCGCAGGTCGCGGAGAGCACAGGCCTGCCCTGGGCCGGCATCAAGGCGACCACCGACGATGCCGACCATGCCAGCGGCGGCGATTTTCACGCTAATCTGATCGCCGCCTCGCACCGTGCGGCCGGAGCGATGAACCGTCTGATCGCCATGCTGCCTTGAAGAATGGAACCATGTCGTTACTCTCCTCGTTAACCGCGAGCCTTCTTGCTCGCGACCACGCCGTTGCGCCCGATGCTGCCAGGAGAATCCCCATGATGCGCCCGCTCGCCTCCCCCGCCGCCTTCGCCCTTGCTGCTGCGCTCCTGATCGGCGCACCCGCATTGGCCGCCGATACGCCCGGTTCGGTCTCCGCCACGCTCAAGGACAAGGACGGCAAGAGCGCCGGCACCGTGACGCTCAGCACCATGGGCGATCATTTAATGGGCCGCATCGAGGCGTCCGGCCTGACGCCCGGCGAACATGGCATGCACATCCATGCGGTCGGCAAGTGCGATGGACCGGACTTCAGTTCGGCTGGCGGCCACCTCAACCCCACCGGCAAGCAGCACGGCCTGGAAAACCCGCAGGGTTCCCATGAAGGCGATCTGCCCGCGCTCAAGGTCGGTGCGGACGGTACGGCCGAGCAGAGCTTCCCTGCGCACAGCAGCATAAGCGCCATTCTGGATGGCGATGGCGCGGCGTTCGTGGTGCATGCCGGCCCCGATGACCAGAAGACCGACCCGAGCGGCAATAGCGGCGGCCGCGTGCTATGCGGAGTCTTTGCCGCGTCCTGACGGCCCTTGAACGACGCGCGGAAACACGCCGTCAAAAGAGGAGGTTGAGGTCCAGATAGGTTGCGAGTGTGTCGCCCTGCGCAGGCGCATTGGGGGCCTGGCGCAGGAAGCGGCCCTTGCCAAGCCATGCGCCGCCAATGTCGAGTTGCATCTGCCCCGGAACCAGCCAGTAGCGCGCCCGCGCCTCCACCTGTCGGCCGGCATATCGGCCCGTGGCGCCCGCAGGATCGCGTAAGCTCGTCTTGCCGAAGCTGTCGGTCGCGGAATCGAGCCATGCTTCGCGCCAGGTGACGAAGGCGTCCATCCGCTTGCCGGGCTTCACCTCGATCTTCGCGCCCACCGAGACGATGTTGTTGCGGCTGAAGGCGCCATAGAGCCCGGTCGGTCCCCAATCGGTGCGCTGCGGGCCATAGAGATAATCAAAGCGGTTATAGCTGCTCGAACCGGCATGATCGCCACTGCCGATGTCCGCGAGCAGGCTGAAACGCGGCGCCCAGCCACCGGCGAGGCTATAGCCGATCTGGCCATGCGCCATATGTGCCCGGACGCGTTGGCGGACCGCATCGGCGGCGGTGGAAGCGCGGATGGAGCCGATTTGCAGGGCGGCTTCCAGCTCCCCATCCAGCCGGCCCGGTGCAGGTTTCACGCGCAGGCGCAGCCCCGGCGTCACCAGATGGCGATTGCGAGTCGCAACCTCGGGCCGATCGTTTTCGTCGAGACCGAAAACATAGGCCTCCATGTCGAGCGAGCCGGCGAGGCCGGGCAGTGTCAGGAACCCACCCCAGAAGACAAGCTCATCCCCTTCCCGATCCCAGACGACATCGTTGGAGAGCAGCCGCGCCTTGTCGCTCGGCCGGCGCTGTTGCGGAAGCGTATAGAGCAGCGTCAGCGCCTGCTTGCCCGCCCCCGCCCAGTCGAGCCGCACGCCCGTGAAGGCATTGGCGGCGCTGCGGAAGCCGGGATCGCCCGCCAACCGCTTGGACCCCAGATTGACGAGAAAGCGCCCCGCCTTCACCTGCGTGCGGCCACCGGCAATGCCTCTGCCGAGATCGAGCGCGGCATAGAGCTGCACCGGCTCCAGCGCATTGACGTCGCCGTTGCCAAAGGGTGTGCCCGCGTCGTTGAGATAGGCCCGTGCGTCGCGCAGCTCTCCGCCGAGGCTGAGCGCTCCGGCCCGATACTCCGCCACGATGCGCGTGCGCAGCGTCAGCATCTGCGCGCCGTCACGAGCGGCAGGGCGGAAATCATTGTCAAACGTCTCGTAGCGCAGGCGGACACTGCCGCTGATCGAGAAATTCTCCGTGCCCACGGCATCCTGGAGCGTGAAAGGCTTGTCTTGGGCCTGGGCAGCGGCGGGCACGGCAAGGCCGGCCAGCACCGCGACGAGCGGCAGCATCCTGGTCATTGATCCATCCCTGTTGGGGTAGGTTGGGAGCGGACGGCCCGGCAAGCGCGCCGTCCGCATTTGGTCAGAAGTCGGTCCAGTCCTCGGCGGCGACCGGCGCGAGCGCCAGATTGCCGTGGCTGGCGGTCGAGGCCGTCAGCCGGCCAACACGCGGTGCCCGCGCGGGCTCCCGCGAGGTCGGTGCCGCCCCCACCGACGTGGGCCCACGCGGCGCGGCCTGGACTGCGACATCGCATTTAAAGCGGCCCACCCGCGTGGTGAGCCCGTCCGCCTCCTGAAGCAGACTACGCGCGGCAGCGGTGCTTTCCTCCACCATCGCGGCATTCTGCTGGGTCACCTGGTCCATCTTGCCCATCGCGCTGTTGACCTGGCCGAGCTTGGCGGACTGGTCCGCCGCGGCCGCGCTGATCTGTGTCACCATGGTCGTGATGCCGTGGATGCGGTCGGTGATCTGCTCCAGCGCCTCGCCGGCCTGGCGCACCATGAGCGCGCCCTCTTCCACCTCGGCGCCGCTCGTGGTGATGAGCGCTTTGATGTCCTTGGCAGCGTCGGCCGAGCGCTGAGCGAGCGCCCGCACTTCGTTGGCGACGACCGCGAAGCCCTTGCCGGCATCCCCGGCCCGCGCGGCTTCCACGCCGGCATTCAGGGCCAGCAGGTTGGTCTGGAAGGCAATGCCGTCGATCACGTTGATGATCTGGCCGATCTCCTGGCTGCTCTTCTCGATGTTCGCCATGGCGTTGACCGCCTTGCCGACCACCTCGCCGCCAGTCCGCGCCTCGGCCACAGCCTCCAGCACGCCTTCATTGGCCTGGCTGGCAACATCGGCTGTTTCTTGAAGCGAGCGCGTGATCGCATTCACGGATTCGGCCGCATGGGCGAGTTCGGCGGCATGCTGTTCCGTACGTCCGGCCAGATCGCCCGAGGCATGGCTGATTTCCTTGGCGCCGCTGCGAATATCCGTCGCAGCATCGGAGACCGAGGCGATTGTGTCGTGCAACTGGGCAATGGCGCTGTTAAAATCCTGTTGCAGGCGCGTGTAGCTCGCACCCAGTTCGGGCAGGCGCACGGTAAGGTCGCCCTGCGCCATTTCGCTCAGGCTGGCACTGACCTTGTTAGCCATGTCGGCCAGTTCCGCGTCCGACCGCCGCTTGGCGCGGCTCGTCTCGCGCAGCTTGACGGCGGCACGCGCGAGGGCGCCGAGCTGGTCGTTACGCTCGGTATAGGCGATGTCCACATCCAGATCGCCTTGGGCGATCCGCCCCAGCGCGTCCGAGACGGCTTCGATCTCCTGGCCGATCGCCTGCTTGATACCGCGCGCGATGAGCAGCGTGATGAGGCCGGTCAGTACCGCGATGGCAATGGTAATCGCCATGACGATGGTGACGGTGCGTTGCTGCTTGGCCGCCATGACGGCAGCGGCGTCCACGGCCGGCTGGCGAATGGCCTCGATCGAGGAGTCGACCTCGTCGCCCGCAGCGGAAATCCGCGCTTCCTCGCCCGCGTCCACCCCACCGGTGGCAATCACGTCGTTCACGATATCGACATAGCTGGTGGCACCCTGCGACACCTTGGCGAGCGCGGCGTCATGCTCGGCGCTCAGCAGGCGGTCCGTTTCCGCAATGGAACTGCGCAGATCGCCGACATTGCTCTCGTAAGCCTGGCGCGACTCATCGTTGCGCAACAGGCCGTGGCGGAACACGTCCCGCTCCAGAGAGGTGAAATCCTTTTCGAGCAGTGCCGCATGCAGGGCTTGCCCTGAGAGCGCGGCGTTGCGCTTGGTATAATCCAGGCTGACGAGCGAACCCACCGCGATGGTCGTGATGAGGCACAGGCTCGCCACGATGGCGGCGGCGACCTGCACCGTCAGGCGTTGGTTAATCGACTTGCTCTCGAGCCAGCCTCCCAAGCCGGCGCGTTTCCGAATGCTCATGCGTTGCGTCCCGATTCTGGTTTAAGACTTGAAAACCGTCCGGCGCTTCTCGAATGGCAACGTTAACGGCCCCGAAACCGCGTTACGCGCCGATGCATTAAAATTGACTTTCAACTCACCAGCGCCGCGCGGAAAAATGCGCCCTCCCCTTTTCAAAAGGCAGGCACATCGCTATATGCTGATCGGTAAGGGCCCGCCCGGCTTGCTCCGGAAAGGCCGCCCGCATTCGCCCGGGCCAGCTTGCCGCTTGCGCACGGCACGCATTCGTATGGGGCGAATCGACGGGTTCAACAGACGCTGCAGTGCGGATCGGACAGCCCCGGCCCGCACTTTTTTGCGTTGTGGTAACCGCTGCTTTTGAAGCGCGGAAGGCCAGAACGGGCTGAAATTTCGCTGCGATGCGAAATATTCTTTGGGACAATACAGGCAGGACAAGCATGGCAACCAAGGCTCTCCCCCCCGTCGCCGGCGGCAGCGTGAAGAAGCGCATCCGCAAGATGTTCGGCAACATCCACGAAGTGGTGCAGATGCCGAACCTCATCGAGGTTCAGCGCGAAAGCTATGAGCAGTTCCTGCGTTCGAATCCGGCGATCGGCTATGTGTCCGGCCTGGAGAAGACGCTGCGCAGCGTCTTCCCGATCCGCGATTTCGCCGGCACCGCCGAGCTGGACTTCGTCCAGTACGAGCTGGAAGAGCCCAAGTACGACACCGAGGAATGCCGCCAGCGCGGCATCACCTACGCCGCGCCGATGCGCGTCACGCTGCGCCTCATCGTGTTCGAGGTGGATGCCGACACCGAGACCCGCTCCGTGCTCGATATCAAGGAGCAGGACGTCTATATGGGCGACATGCCGCTGATGACGGCCAACGGCACGTTCATCATCAACGGCACCGAGCGCGTCATCGTGTCCCAGATGCACCGCTCGCCCGGCGTCCTGTTCGATCATGATCGCGGCAAGACCCACTCCTCTGGCAAGTTCCTGTTCGCCGCGCGCGTCATTCCCTATCGCGGCTCGTGGCTGGACTTCGAGTTCGACGCCAAGGACATCGTCAACGTCCGCATCGACCGCAAGCGCAAGCTGCCGGTGACGGCGCTGCTCTATGCGCTCGGCCTCAACAGCGAAGAAATCCTCGGCGAATTCTACAAGAAGGTGACGTTCCTGCGTGGCCCCAATGGCTGGCAGATTCCCTTCACGCCCGAAGCATGGCGCGGCCAGAAGCCGCAGTTCGACATCATCGACGCCAGGTCCGGCGAAGTCGTCTTCCCCGCGGGGCAGAAGATCAGCCCGCGCGCGGCCAACAAGGCCGCCAAGGATGGCCTCGAGACGCTGCTCATCCCGACCGAGGAAATCTATGGCCGCTATTCGGCCTATGACCTCATCAACGAGGCGACCGGCGAGATCTACATCGAGGCCGGCGACGAAGTGACGCCGGAAAATCTCGAGAAGCTGGACAAGGCCGGGCTCGACCGGATCGACCTGCTCGACATCGATCATGTCAACACCGGCCCGTGGATCCGTAACACGCTCAAGGTCGACAAGGCCGAGGACCGCGACCATGCGCTCGCCGACATCTATCGCGTCATGCGGCCCGGCGAGCCGCCGACGCGCGAGACCGCCGAAGCGCTGTTCGAAGGCCTGTTCTTCGACGGGGAGCGCTACGATCTCTCGGCCGTGGGCCGCGTGAAGCTCAACATGCGCCTGGGCCTGGAGTGCGACGACACCATTACCACGCTACGCCGCGAAGATATTCTCGCCGTGGTCAAGGAGCTGGTGAATCTCAAGGACGGCAAGGGCGAGATCGACGACATCGATAATCTCGGCAACCGTCGCGTGCGTTCGGTGGGCGAGCTGCTGGAGAACCAGTATCGCGTCGGCCTGCTGCGCATGGAGCGCGCCGTTAAGGAGCGCATGTCCTCGGTCGACGTCTCGACGGTGATGCCGAACGATCTCATCAACGCCAAGCCGGCCGTGGCCGCGGTGCGCGAGTTCTTCGGTTCCTCGCAGCTCTCGCAGTTCATGGATCAGACCAACCCGCTCTCGGAAGTCACCCACAAGCGCCGCGTCTCGGCGCTTGGCCCGGGCGGCCTCACCCGCGAGCGCGCCGGCTTCGAAGTGCGCGACGTGCACCCGACGCACTATGGCCGCATCTGCCCGATCGAGACGCCGGAAGGCCCGAACATCGGCCTCATCAACTCGCTCGCCTCGTTCAGCCGCGTGAACAAGTACGGCTTCATCGAGACGCCGTACCGCAAGGTCGTGGACAACAAGGTCACGGACGAGGTGGTCTATCTCTCCGCTATGGAAGAGGCCAAGCACACCATCGCGCAGGCCAACGCGGAAGTGAAGCCGGACGGTACCTTCGCCGAGGACCTCATTTCGGCCCGCGAAGGCGGCGAATTCCTGATGGCGCCGCGCGACCACATCACGCTGATGGACGTTTCGCCCAAGCAGCTCGTCTCGGTTGCCGCCTCGCTCATTCCCTTCCTGGAGAATGACGACGCCAACCGCGCGCTGATGGGATCGAACATGCAGCGCCAGGCGGTTCCGCTGGTGCGGGCCGAGGCGCCCTTCGTCGGCACCGGCATGGAAGAGACGGTGGCCCGCGATTCCGGCGCCGCCATCGCCGCCAAGCGTGCCGGCATCGTCGACCAGGTCGACGCGACCCGCATCG